>JASHXK010000442.1 GCA_030043575.1 Terriglobales bacterium | reverse complement strand
ATCGCCTTCAAGTACGCGGCACACTCGGCTGAGACGCAGATCGAAGATATCGTTCCGCAAGTCGGCCGCACCGGAAAGCTGACGCCGGTGGCGTGGCTGAAGCCTGTGCCCATCGGCGGGACGACGGTGAGCCGCGCCACGCTGCATAACATGGACGAGATCGAGCGACTGGGCGTGCGCATTGGCG
Source organism: Terriglobales bacterium (assembly GCA_030043575.1). Taxonomy (GTDB): domain Bacteria; phylum Acidobacteriota; class Terriglobia; order Terriglobales; family Acidobacteriaceae; genus Bog-257. Next base: position 9,623 of record JASHXK010000442.1, on the reverse strand, counting down.
ACTGGGTGCTGGTGGAGCGCGGCGGCGACGTGATCCCCAAAGTTGTCGAGGTCCTGAAAGACCGCCGACCGCGCAACACTCGGGAGTTTCATATGCCGGAGCGCTGTCCGGTGTGCGGCGGACACGTCGTGCGCGCCGAGGGCGAGGCCGACCATCGCTGCGTCAACGCCAATTGTCCGGCCAAGCTGCGCGAGACGATTCGGCACTTTGCGTCGCGCGGCGTGCTGAACATCGAAGGCATGGGCGACTCGCTGGTGAATCAGTTGGTCGAGGCCGGGATGGTAAAGAACGTCGCCGACATCTACGAGCTTACCGAAGACAAGCTGCTGACGTTGGAGCGGATGGGCAAGAAGTCGGCAGAGAACATTCTCAGCGAGATCGAGAATTCGAAGAAAGCGCCGCTGGAGCGGGTGATCTATGGGCTGGGGATTCGGTTTGTCGGCGAGCGGACGGCGCAATTCCTGGCCGAGCATTTCGGCTCGATCGACGCGCTGATGAAAGCCAGCGAAGAGGAATTACAAGAGGTGAACGAGATCGGGCCGCGGGTGTCGGCGGCGATTCGCGAGTTCTTCGACGAGCCGAAGAATGTCGCGCTGGTGGAGCGGCTGAAGAAAGCCGGACTGCGATTCACCGGCGAGAAGAAGAAGCGCGCGACGACGCTCGCCGGCAAGACATTTGTCCTGACAGGAACGCTGGCGCATTTCACGCGCGACGAGGCCAAGAAGCTGATCGAAGACGCCGGCGGAAAGGTTGCGGGATCGGTGAGTAAGAAGACGGATTATGTAGTTGCGGGCGAGGAAGCCGGATCGAAGCTGGACAAGGCGCGCGAGTTGGGCGTCAGCGTGATTGACGAAAAAGAGATGGAACGGCTGGTGAAGGGCTAAGCGTTATCGGAGCATCCAGCGCCCACCCGCCGCAGGGAAACCATTGCATAGCAACAGGAGTTGTTGTAGAGTTCAGCCGTTCTTCCAGGCAGTTCACCCTAGAGCCGGGATTCACCCGAGATGAATCTCCCGCAGCAATGCGCCGCCTTGCTCACCCGCTGGATCGTCCCTCTTTTCCTTGCCTACAACATCGTGGGCTGGTGGTGGCTGCCGGCGCGTGAGGTCAATCGATCGAAACTACGCGAAAACTATACCAAGCTGGACGAGCAGAACCTGGCCGGTCTCGGAAGAGCTCTTTGGGCAGCGTGGCTGGTAGGGTTGTTGATTGCCATGGCCATCCTGGCAGCGATCGCTAAGCTTTATCCGAACTTACTTCAGAAGAGCGATTTGGATCCGATAGCAGGATATGTCGCGGGAGTGGTGGGACTGGTCGCCGGATTGGCTCGCGGAGCCTTGCCTGCGTTGTCGTGGTTTCGCAGAAAGCCTGCATTGACGCAGCGGAGAATCCTATCGGGATTGATGACTCTCGCGGCCGGGATTTCAGTGTCATCGATCATTCTGTATTACAGTTCGGGTGACTTTCTCAGATGCCTGATTGCGGCAGGGTATCTCTGCATGCTCATCGGATATGCGCTTCCCTATGTCTTCCAGGTGGGACAATGAAAAGCAAATCTTCCAAGCTCATCGCGCCCCTGCTTCTGCTTTGGTCAGCCGTGGCATGGGGACAGGACAGTGTCACCAATCCGCAGCAGGTTCATCCCGGCGACAGCATAACGATAACGTCGCCCACCCTGACGGATGGCGACAAAGTCACGGTAGATCTGACGCCAGTCGCTGAGGCTCCCGGCGCAACCGTGGCCTGCGCCGGCAATCCCCCGAAACTGGTGCCACAACCGGTCGGCATCCAGGGTCCCGGACAGACGGCGATCTCGTTGGGAGTTCCGCCGAATGCCTGTTTAGGCATTTATCAAATCGGCGGCAGCAAACAGAACGATAAAAGCACCCCGCCAACCAGTGCCTTGCAGGTTTCCTCGCCTTTGTACATCCGGATCGTCCCCAAGGCGCCGGAGGTAACGACACTCTATCCCAAGGGTTTGTTCACCGACAACGCGACGCAGCCAACCAGTCCGAGTTCCACCAACCATATTCCGACCTACGCCGTAACGTTCCTCGGACCGCCATCGCTAAGAAAGAGCGGGCACTGTGCGGCGGCAGATAATGCGCAACCCTGTCCCTATAGCCTTCAGTTTTCCGATCGCGCCTTGTCCTCCTGCGACCAGGTCAGTCCTCCCAATAGCCAGAGTTGTTACCAGCAGGATATGCAAGGATCACAAGACGGTGCTGTCCGATTCCTTTTTCAGGGAACCAACTTCCTGAAGGAATTCTCTGGTACCCGCAAAGTCTCGCTGGTAGACCAGCGTGCCGAATCAGACCCGCAGGACCTGGTGGTAGTCAATGCCAGCACAACGACGCCGCGCAATTACGCCATTGGCGTCACGCTTGCCTTGGTGGTGCTCATCTATGTTTTATTGAACGCGGCGCGCAAGACGCTTGGCGCCAGAAAAGTTGGAGGCAACTTTCTGCTCACCGCGCTGTTCCTTGACGAGCAGACGCAGACCTACAGCTTGTCCAAGTGCCAGTTCTATGCCTGGACCATCGCCGCTGTTTTGGGCTACGTGTTCTTCGCCGTGGCACGCAGCGTCGTGCAGGGCAGCGCGGTGTTTCCCGATATCCCCAGCGGGCTGCCGGGAATTCTGCTGGCCAGCGCCGGCACCAGCGTGCTGGCCACGGGCATCACCACCAGCAAAGGCTCCAAGGGGGCGGGCGAAGTACACCCCACACTGGCGGATTTCATCACTTCTGGTGGCGTCGTCGCTCCGGAGCGCCTGCAGTTCGTGGTGTGGACCGTGGTGGGCGTCTTCACCTTTCTCACCATCGTGTTCCGGAGCGATCCGCTTACGCTCTCCGATCTGCCGTCCATCCCCAACGGATTTCTGCAGTTGATGGGCATCAGCTCGGCCGGTTATCTGGGAGGCAAGCTGGCACGCAAGGCAGGGCCGGTAATCAAGACGCTGACGGTGTTGAACGTCGCTACGGTACCTCCCGGTGCTACTCTGGCTCAGGCTGTGGCCCAGCTACCGCAGCAGTATCAACCGCCGGCTGGGATCACCCCGGCGGGCGATCTACTTACGCTGAATTTCAAAGGCGAGAACCTGGACCCCAAGCCGAAGATCAAGATCGCGGGCCAGCCGCTAAGGGCCGATCAATACTGGATTACAGGCGCTACTCCGGATCCGCAGACCAACTTCTGTACGGAATTGAATGTGACTCTGAACGCGGCGACTCAGTATGTCGAGAATCCCAAGTCCGTGACCTTGACCCTGGTCAACAGTGATGGCCAGGCTGCGGATGCGACCTTCCCCACCGATGCGATGTGTATTAATACGGTGGCTCCTGCTCTGCCTGCTGACGCCAACGCGCCGGTTCCGGCAACGGTAAGCGTGACGGGCAATAACTTCGTCGCCGGCACTACAGCGCAGTGGCTATCGCCTGCGGGCGTTGCGGTGCCTGCACCAACTGTCACCGTCACCAACGCTACCCAGCTAACGGTAAGTCGGCCTCAGGGCGTCGTGGGGGGATATACGCTGGTTCTGACAAGTCCGGTGAAGTTGAGAGCGACCAAAACCATGTAGAAGGCCCGGCGGTGGAAAGCGACCGCGGCGCCATCACAGGCCAACGTTGGTGCCTTATCGGGCGGCGTCAATTACTGCGCCAGGTACGGATTCCGTTCCTGTTCCTGCTGGGTGATTCCTTCGGGCAGCTGCCCGCCGTTGTAGTCGGCCATGCGGTTCTTCCACTTCAGGAATTCAGTGATCGTCTGCGGCTCGATGCGCACTTCGACGCGGCGCAGGCTGGCGAGCAGCAGGTTCATCTCCTTCATCAGGCCGGTGGGCGAGCGCAAGTCGATCCTGCCCGGCTTGACGACGAGTTGCACGTCGCGGCCTTTCGATTCCAGCAGGCCCCAATGCTTCGGGAGTTCGCCGGGCGCAATCATTCCCGCGGGCGCCAGGTAGAGACGCTTGCTGCCGAGAGCCTCCTCGGGATGTGTGCGGCACGGCTTGTGGGCGTCGGCGAGGAAGTCGCTGCGCGAGACCTTGCACTCGACCAGCACCGATTGGCACGACGGTTTCCAGCCGATGACGTCGGGGACTTCGCCGGTGGCGCAGTACTGCTCGGAGAGGACGATGCCGCATCCGTAGCGGCAGCGCAGCCAGTCAGCGGCGAGGGCGACCAGGTGAGCGTGTTTGGCCTCTGACGATGCTTTCGGCACGATAGCTTTGTAGCTCGAAAACAGCCCGGGTGGGGAGTGCCTTTAGATGGTCGGGTGGAGCGGCGCTTGAGCGCCGGGTTGCGCGCTGGACATAAGGGTCTGGGTGAGAACCGTAATCTGCTGCCGGGTCATTCCATGCCCGGCTTGTCGCTGCTGCTCTGCGGCTGATATGGCGTTTGCAGATACTTTCTTGCTACGTCCATAGCGTTCTGGGTGTTGTCCTGGGTTTGCAGCGCCTGGCGGTATTCGTTGGTGGCGCGCTCCCGCTGGCCGGTCAGATCGAAGATCATGCCCAGCTGAATGTGGCTCCAGACCTCGGTCCAGCGCGGGATGCCGTCGCCGTTCAGAGCTTCGCGGTAGGCATTAGCGGCGGATTGGTAGTTATGCTGCTGGAAGAAGACCTCGGCGATGCGATAATGCGCCAGCGAGCTGTTGCGATTGATCTCGAGAGCTTTCTGATATTCCTTCAGCGCTTCGGTCAGATCGCCTTGTTCGACGTCCTGCTGGCCACGCATGATCGACGTCCGTACCTGGAGATCCTGGGAATTCTGCAGCACCTGATTGTTGGGATCGATGGTGATGCGGCGGGGACGGCCGAACGTGTCAATCGAGTAAGCCGAGTTCGTTCCCTCAACTTCGATGCGCTTGCTCTCGGTCTTGCCGTCGGTGTCGATCCTCAGTAACACCGGCATGCGGAACAGATCCATGTCCTGCGAAATCTCGCCGACTACGCGAAAGCCCTTCTGCGTGCGATACACCGTATATTTGTTTTTGAACTCGGGAGCGCCGGTAGAGTCGAGCCATTGGGTGAAGAACCAGTTGAGCTGCTGTCCCGAGGCTTGCTCGGCGACCTTGCGGAAATCGTCGACCGTGACGGACTTGCCCGAGTACTGCGAGAAAAACGTCCGCATGGTTTTATCGTAGGCCTGTTCGCCGATGACCCAGCCGAGCATGGCCAGGATCATGCCGCCTTTGTCCGTGACCAGTGACTGAAATTCCGGCGAGAAAGTATCCAGCCTTCCGACGTCGGCCAGCGGCACCGAGACGTAGGCCAGCGCGCCCACGGACATGTCTTTGGTGACTTCCTGAAATCCGGCTTCGCCGGCGACGTGGTCGACATACAGCGCTTCGGAGTAACGCGCGCCTCCGTCGATGATCCACCAATCGTTCTTGGTGGCGGGACTGAGCATCGTGCCGAACCACTGATGCGAAATCGTATTTGCCAACAGGCGGTAGTTGCCCTTCTCGGTGAAGTGATGTCCGGCCAATGCCGCAATCTCCGGCGCCCAAGCCGAAGGAACGGTATCGTCCGGCAACTCGACCACACTGAGATTCTGGTCGTAAGGCGGACCATACAGCGTGGTGAAGTAGAAGAACTCTTTGGTGGCGAGATCGGCGTAGTTGGTGGCAGCGGCCTTGTGCTCCGGTGTGGTGTAGACATTGATGTTCAGGCCGCCTTCGGTGCTCTTGGTCTGCACATACTTGCCGATGATGACAGTTCCGGGAAAGCTTGGCCGCTCCTCATAGGTGAAGGTCAGAGTCCGTCCACCGGCGGGAGTGGCCAGGCGGGTTAGGTTCGCTTGCGATTGTCCCTTACGTGAAGCGGCTGTACCTTTGGCTGCGCCGGATGTGTCCTGTTCGTCCACTTCCGGTCCCGGAGCAGCCGATTGCTTGCCGCTGGCGATCACAGTGTATCCAGCGGGGACGCTCACGCTGATGGTGGAGGTGAAGCGGTTCGTGCCGTAGCCAACCATGGGGAACCAGCGTCCGGCGTAGAGCAGATAGGTAATAGGATCGCCGATGTAGACCAGCTTCAATCCCGGCACCGGACTGTCATCACCCGACTGGATTTCGCCTTCATACTCGAAGATCAGGGTGTCAGATGAGCCCTTGGTCAGCGTAGCGGGAAGCGAGATGCGGACGGTGGAATCGGAGCTGACGCGCTCGACCGGCATCGACTGCCCGTTAGTGTCGATTACCCGCGTCGGGCGCAGCGCGTTGTGCAGCTCGAATGTGGCAATGTTGATGTCTTCGAGCGCGGTGAACTTGACCCGGGCCTGCGCTTTGAGCTGATGGGTCTCCGGTGCTACAGCAATATGGATGATGTAGTCGTTGACCTGAATACGCGGCTTCTCGGCCGCGAAGCCGGTGGCAACCAAGAAGAACACGCCAAGCAGGACGCATTCCAGGGACCTTGCTGCTTTACGCATTGAGAAGAGAACTCCCGCTCTGCTATTAAGCACAATTATAGAAAACTCGCGGTGGAGACGCCGATTCTTGATCGAAGCAACAGCTCGTGCGGCAGATTCTGGGCTAAACGCCAGCTCTACCCTCCACAATCTTCAGTACGGCTTGAGCTGCTCCTTCGGATGCATCGCCGCCTGGCTCCGCAGGCTCCAGCCGATTGCGCACGCCACGAAAACCTTCGATCATCGCGTTGCGTGCTGGGCCGTCAGGGAGAATCTTTCGCAGTTCGTCGCACAGCCGTTGCGGCGTAAAGTCCGCCTGAACCAGCTCGGGCACGACATCGCGCTCCGCGATCAGGTTGACCATGGCGAAGCGGTCTACCTTGACTAGACGGCGGCCCAGCCTCCAGGTAAGCGGAGCCACGCAATAGACCATCACGAAAGGCACGCCGATCAGGGATGCTTCCAGCGTCGAGGTACCGCTGGCGACCGCAGCCGCACGTGCGTGCAGCAGACTGGCGCGGGCGTCGCGAGTAAAGGTAATCGGCGGTCCCTGATATTGGCGAGCGAACGAAGCCATCCACTCCTGGTTGAGCGTGGAAGCAACCGGTACTGTGTAAACGTACTCCGGACCGAGAAGTTGCACTGTTTGCAACAGAAGCGGGAAGATTCGTGCAACTTCAGCACGCCGGCTGCCTGGGAGCAGAGCGATCCACTGCTTCGCTGGATCCAGCTTGTATTCGCGCGCGAACTGGTCGCGAGGGATGGACGGCGCCGGCAAGCCGGCCAGAGGATGTCCCACAAACCTTGCCGCGACGCCGCGCTCGCGATAGAACTTCTCCTCGAAGGGAAAGATCACCAGCATCTGGCTGACGTACTTGCGCACGCGCTCGATGCGGCGCTGCTTCCACGCCCACAGTTGCGGACTGACGTAATAGATAACCGGCACTCCACGCTGGTGAAGCTCGCGGGCCAGCCGCAGGTTGAAGTCGGGAAAGTCGATCAGCACAGCCGCATCGGGACGGCGGCGCTCGGCTTCGCGAACCACCTGGCGAAAGCGGCGATAGATGCCGGGGATGTGCTTGATGACTTCGACGATGCCGACCTCAGCGATCTCTCGCGCGTCGACGAGCAGGTCGCAACCGGCATGGCGCATCTGCTCTCCGCCTACGCCAAAGAACTCGATGGCGGTGTCGGGAGCCACTTGCCGGCGCAGCGCTTTCATCAGCTCCGCGCCGTAAAACTCGCCAGAAGCCTCGCCGGCGGAGATCAGGATTCGCACACTTGATTATGACAGGTGCTCACATGTTCCGATGGCAATCGATGCAGAGCGAACAGCTTTTGCAAAGCGGCATATCGGGATCGGGAGGCGTCTTCGGCAGCAGATGAGCGAAGTTCGAGGAATGCGCATTGTGACAGGAGAGGCAAGTGATTGGCGGCGCGTTGGGACCCAAAGCCGTGTTCGGGCCGGAGACAGGATGGCCGGCTACTGGATGGTTAGCCGTGAGAGTTTCGTTCAGGCCCAGGTACTGCAGTCCTTGCAACTGGGCAGCGGTCAGCGTGATGCCCCATGGCACGACTGCGGTCTTCTGTTTCGCATTGACCCTTAGCCGCGCAGCGGCATGACATCCCAGACAAGTGTCCTGCGTCGAGGCCCAGGTGTGGTTGGGGAAATCGCTGGCGTGCGGTGAATGGCAGACAATGCACTCGCCCTTCTGGTAAGGGAAATGTAACACCTTTTCTTTGGATAGCGGATGGCAATTCAGGCAGAGCTGAGCTACGGGAGCAATCAGGTTCACGTGCGTGACGCCGCTCTTGTTCCGGATCTGATGGCAACTTGCGCAGCCCGTGATCATGGCTGTGTGGACGTATTTGCCTTTATCGATGTCGCTGTGACATTCCGTGCATTTGGTGTCGGGTGTGTCTGCCTTCAACGGAACCGGATGTTGGCTTCCGTTCGACCAGACGTCGAGTTGCTGCCCAAAGCCCGGAACCGGCACCACGCTCACCAGGCACAGCAGAACCGCACAGCAATAACTCCGACAGCGCACGTCGCCCTCCTCGTCTCGAGCGGAGTTTCCGGGCGTGTCTCCAGACTATACAGAATGCCTTGGCTCCTGCGATGTGATGTGTGTACTCGATCTTTCCTCCCGCGATCACACTTTGACGCATGCTGGTGGTTGAGCAGCGCCACCAGTTCCGCCGCCAAAGCACCCGACAGACAGGGGGATCAGTCGTCTGCCGAGGTATGCACGCTCGGCGTGGAGTACTCTGCCGGCAAGACCATGGGCGCGGGAATCTCCTGGTCTTTGTACTGCAGTTGGTAGAGCTTCCAGTAGATCCCGCGCTGCGCCAGCAGTTGCTGGTGCGAACCGATCTCGCGCACCTGGCCTTTGTGCATCACGATGATCTTGTTGGCACGCTGAATCGTGCTCAGCCGGTGCGCGATGATGATCGACGTGCGTCCCTCGACCATCCGTGTCAGCGCCTCACGCACGCCGAACTCGGTCTCCGTATCCACGCTCGAGGTCGCTTCGTCCAGAATCAGGATCTTCGGATTGTGCGCCAGCGCGCGCGCAAACGAGATCAGCTGCTTCTGTCCGGTCGACAGCGTGCTGCCGCGCTCCTTCACTTCTTCGTCGAAGCCGGCCGGCAGCGAGCGGATGAAGTCCGCGACGTTCACTTGTTCGGCCGCGTTTTCAACCGACGCGTCTTCGATCCAGCGCGTCCCGAGCCGAATATTGCCGCCAATCGTTCCTGAGAACAGGAATGGATCCTGCAGCACCACTCCGTAACGCCGCCGCAGCTCGCTCAGCTCCATGTCGCGGAGGTCGACGCCGTCGATGCGAATCGCGCCCTTCTGCACATCGTAGAAGCGCAGCAGCAGCGAGATGATCGTCGTCTTGCCTGCGCCGGTGTGGCCGACGATCGCCACCGTCTCGCCCGGCTCGATGGTGAACGAAACGTCGCGCAGCACCCAGTCATACTGCACCCCATCAAGTCCAAAGTCGTGACTTGATGGGGACCCCGCTTGCGATCTGTCGCTGGGCAAGACATTCGCCTTCAGCTTCTCGCCCTTGCTGGCAGCTTCCTCCGTGGCTTGCGCCATCGTGCGATACGCGAACCACACATGATCGAACTCGATGCGACCCGCTCCCTGCGGAACCCTCGGCTTTGCCGGGGAAACGATCTCCGCCGGCGTGTCCAGCAGCTTGAAGATGC
>JASHXK010000441.1 GCA_030043575.1 Terriglobales bacterium | reverse complement strand
CGTATGGCCAGAGGTCGAAGCCGATCGCTATGTTGTTGGCGCGGACGGGCCGGACGCGCTCCTCCGCATTGTCGCCGAAGTGGGGCCGCAAGCTGCTGCCTAAGTGTAGTGCGCGGACTACCCAAACTGGCGTTGGATTAGCCAATCGTCTTTGCTAAGCTTTTTGGCATTATGTTGGACACATCCCAGGATCTTCTAAGTCGCGCAGCCGAAGCAAAGCGCGAAGGCCGGCTCACCGACGCACGGCGCGATGCCTCGCAGGCGGTCGGACTGTTACGGCAGCAGCCACCCGGCGTGGAACTGGCACAAGCGCTTCGTCTGGTCGCCGAAGTCGAGCGCAAACTGCATCAGGACATCGCCGCGCGCCAGCACTACGAAGAAGCGGTTGATCTGTGCTACCTCTACGCCGATCCGCTCACCCTGGCGCACACGATCCGCCACTTGGGGGACCTCTACTATGACGCCGGACAAACGGAACTGGCTCAGCCCTGCTATCAGGAAGCTCTGAATCTCTACCGTGCCGAGAAAAATCCTCCTCCACTCGACCTTGCGAATGCCATTCGTAGTCTGGCGATCCTGACAAGTAACACGGGTAAGCGGGAAGACGCGAAACCCCTCTGGCAGGAAGCGCGCGATCTGTACGCGCTGGTCAATGTGCCGGAAGGTGTCAAGGAAAGCTCACGCCAACTGGCGCAGATCGCCGGATAAATTTGGTACCCACGTCTGCCATTGGCAATCCGGCGCTCGGTATCGGCAAGATTAACGCCTGCCCTCGCCGATTTTTATGCTGCGCTGGCGCTAAAATCGTGTTACAAGAATGACACAACATCCGTTGCCGGCCGATGTATATACCGGTGGCGACGGAAATTCCGGGCGAACATGGGCCGGTGCCAGCCGCCGGTTGGGGGAGGTAGCCACATGGATCTGATTACGATCGCTGTGGTAGGTGTCATTATCGTGAGCTACGTGGTCGGTTCGCTGACCAGCTCGGTCGACATCGAAGAGAAACTGCCGCACCGCTATTAGTGCGGACACAGCGAGTTTGGTGACCGCAACGCCAGCTCGCCGCAGTCGATTCACAACCGGCTGAATATGTGGCTGGCCAGTTCGTAGCGAAATTGCGCCACACATTACCAGAGGCGTGCCGCCTGCCGCCTCGCTTCGCGCTTCTTGAAGTCCGTCGCCTTCCAGGGACTATTCCGCCCGCAACGCGTCGACCGGATTCACCGATGCGGCTCGCCTCGCCGGCAGATAACTGGCGAGCAATGCTGCCACTGCCAGCACGCCTGCTACTGCAGCCAGCGTCGAAACATCCCAGGCCGGCACTCCAAACAGCAGCTTGCGCATAAGGATCGCGGCAGCGACAGAACAAGCCAGTCCCACAACCACTCCGATGCCCGTCAGCCACCCCGCCTCGCGCATAACGAGTTGATAGACCGCGCTACGCTGCGCTCCCAAAGCCATGCGCACGCCAATCTCGCGCGTCCTCTGGCTTACTGAATACGCAATCACGCCGTAGAGTCCGACTGCACCCAGCAACAGCGCCAGCGCCGCAAAACCCCCGATTAGCCACGCCGAGGTCTGGTGCAGGTAAGCTGAGGGCGAGTTGTAGATTCGCTGGTTCATCGTGGCTTCGTCGAAGGCCGCGATGCGAGGATCGACCTGGCGAATGGCCGCAACCATGGTCGGCAACACTGACTGCTCTGCCTGATCGGTACGGACAAACATGGTGAAAAAATCGTCGGGATCTTGATTGAAGGCATAGTAGACAGCGGGCCAGGTCGCGTCGTCCAGCGCCCCTTCTTTAATGTCGTCCACAACTCCAATCACCTTGGCCAGCGACTTCGGTGTGAGCTGGTTATCTCCAATCTGTTTTCCTAGCGGGTCTTCACCTGGGAAGAACTTTCTGGCCAATGTCTGGTTGATAACGGCGACCTTGGGCTTGGTTTCGTCCTCCGCATCGGAGAAGGAACGTCCCTTCACCAGCCGGGCTTGAATGGTGTGAAAGAATTGCGCGCTCACGTCGCGCTCGTTCACTTCGTTATGCTCGCCGTTGTAGGGATGGCTCGCGACGCGAATCCACTTCGTGTCCCCGTTGGAAGTTACCGGGATGCGACTGGTAAGGCCCACGGATTGGACTCCAGGCAACGACGCAAGTCGACTGACGATCCGTCGCGTGATGTCGGTCCTCTGCTGACCGGTAGCGTAGTCGGCCGGCAGAGCCACTTGCACCGTGGCCAGATGGTTTGCCTGGAAGCCGATGTCCACTCGCAGCAGGCGGTACAAGCTCTTGCCTAACAGTCCGGCCGCCGCCAGCAGAACCACAGCTATTGCCAATTCGACCACCACCAGATTGGAAGCGCAGCGGCGCCAAAGCGTGGATGCAGCGCTGCGACCGCCTTCCGCCAGGTCATCGCGCAGGGCGCCCGACCAGGTAAAGCGCAGGGCCGGCGCCAGCGAAAATAGGACCAGCGACACTGAGGCGAGGCCGCCTGCGAAAGCCAGCCCGCGCACATCGATGCCCAGGCCGCCCAGGTAAGGGGCATAAAACATGATGTCTTCCGAGATGAAGCCCAACATGCATCGCACAAACAGAGCCGCGAAACCCATCCCCAGCGCTGTCCCCGCGAACACCAGCACAAAACTCTCCGTCGCAAATTGACGCATCAGGCGCATGCGCGATGCTCCCATCGCACCCCGCACTGCAATCTCACGGCGGCGGCCCTCCGAGCGAACCAGCAGTAAGCTGGAGATATTGACGCAGGCGATCACCAGCAGCAGTCCTGCTCCAGACATCAAAAGCAGCAGCATGGGGCGAACGTCGCCGACGATCGCCTCGCGCAGCGGCTCGACGAAGGCCCCCTGGCCGCGATTGGAATCGGGATATTGCCTCTCCAGGTCTTCGGCGATCGATTTCATCTCCGCCCGAGCCTTCACGATGGAGACGCCGTCTTTGAGCCGGCCAACCCCAGTCAGGCTGTGGCAGCTTCGCCGTAAATCACAGTTCCCCTCAACGTGAAGCGTCGTCCAAAACTCCTGGCTTCCGGCGAGTGCGAACTGAAAATCTCGCGGCAGCACACCTATGACGGTATACGAGTTGCCGCTGAGAGTAATCGCCTCTCCTATGACGTCTTGTCGCTCGCCAAACCATTTCTGCCACGCCGCATAGCTCAGCAACACCGCGCGCGGTGAGCTTGGCAGATCTTCTCCGGAGTAGAAATCGCGACCCAAAATGGGCCTAACTCCCAGGGTCTTAAAGAACCCATCGCTTACGCGACCGCCCGCCACCAACTGCACCCCCTCGCGCGTGGTGAACATATAGCCGCGCTGGTCCCAAACGTCGAGCGAGCTCAATACGTCATTGCGGCTTTTCCAATCGAGATAATCGGCATAAGACAGGTTGGCACGCGGGAGCACCGCGACACTGCCGGTCACGCAAGCCAGTCGCTCCGGCTTCCAGTA
>JASHXK010000440.1 GCA_030043575.1 Terriglobales bacterium | reverse complement strand
ATAATGGAGTAGTGGTCAGTGGCTGGTGGCCAGTGGCTAGAAAACCGCGGCAGTTGACGTTTCTGACCACTAGCCGCTGACCACTGGCCACTGCATGGGAGGTCCCTTTGAGCCAGCCAAACGGCAACGGCAGCGGCAATGTCCGCGTCGAAATCTACGATCAGACCTATCATCTTCGCGGCTCCGATCCGGAGTACATCGGCGAACTGGCTGAATATGTCAACACCAAGATGCACCTCATCGCTCAGCAGGCATCGACGGTCGATTCGCTGCGCGTGGCCGTGCTGGCTGCGCTGAACATCGCCGACGAACTCCACGTCCTGAAGCGGAAGTACGAATCCATCGACAGCGACTACAATGAGCGCGCCGGACAATTAGCAGGCGCGTTGGATGAAGTGTTGGACGAAGGACGCCGGGTCGGATAGCTAGGAGAAGTTGGGGTGTAATTCCTAGCGATTGGTTCCCACCGGAAAAGAAATGAATGACGTCGATCTCTGGATAAAGCGGGCTGACGAAGTCTTGGCCGGAGGTCACAGCACCGCGGCGGCGTCAGAGCAGTTGCTGTTTGCCACATCAATCCTCAGTAGATTCTACGGTCCCTCTAGCCCTGAAATGAAAACCTTCCGGGAAACCTCGGAAGGTATCCAGCGTCTCAAGGAAGGCACGCAACATCACCTGCAGATGCATGCCCGGGCTACGATAAAGGCCGTCAAAGCCCAAGTTGAGGCTGGTCTCGCGAAGAACACACGGGCGATCATTGCGGGTGAAAACATAGCTGAATTCTTGGCGCTGGCCAAGGACGTCATGCACGATGGGTCCGATGCGGCCAAGAATGTTGGCGCTGTGCTGGTTGCGGCGGCATTTGAGGATCTGGTTCGGCGAATGGGATCAGAGTTCGCCAGTGTTACGGATCGGCGGGACCTTCAGGACGTAATAGGCGCTGTTAAAGCAGCTGGGGTTCTCAACGGTGGAGAGCCTACAACCGCGTTAGGATATCTTCGCTTTCGAAATGACAGCTTGCACGCTGATTGGAGTAAGGTGGAGCGCTCCCAAATCGAGAGCTGCGTCGCGTTCATGGAACAACTCCTAATCAAACATTTTTCCTAGACTCCACGCCTCAATAATTCAGTCTGAAGTTCAGCATGTGCCAGTTCAGCAGGAAGAACGCGAATCCCAGGCACGCCAGCATCAGCAGAGTATTCCAGACCTTCGTCCAGAACCATAGCGCGCTGTTCTTCCACGACTGCAGGCAATAATCCATCGCTATTAGCGCGCCGATCACCGCCAGCACTCCAATAACCTGCAGCAGGTGCAGCTTCAAATCGAAGTGCCGGCTGAACAGCGAGATATTCTCATCCGCCGAAGTCAGCCAGGCCGCGACTCCCGCGGTGAACGCCAGATTGATCGCGCACAGCCATCGCATCCAGAAGCGCAGCCGGCGATATTGCGGCGTGAGTTCGGCGTGATAGCGGTAGTGCCAGCGCAGCATGGCATTCAGCGGCCAGAACAGCAGCGTCAAAACAAACATCCCAACCGCAAAGATGAGGATGCCGAGATTGAGAATCTCGTTCTTCAGCGTCGGCACCGGTTGCGCGTCAAAGATGGGCCAGTCGGTAATGATGACCCGCTGCCTCGCGTAATCCTTGACGAACGCCAGCTTGCTCTGCCCGTTGACTTCGCGAAACAGCATCGGCGCAATTTCCTGAAAGTGCTTGGGATTGCCGGCGTAGTCCTTGACCAGGTCGGCGCTGATCGTGCCGTCGGAGTTGACGCTGACTTTCACCTGCCCGAGCGCCGTCACCGCAGCAATGTTCGTCTCGGCGCGGCGGCTCAGCCAATATCGGCCGGCAACCGACTTCGCATCCTCCGCAGCATTGGCCACTTGCTGGCCCGCGGGAGGCGTGTACGGGAAATAACGGTCCAGGAAGGTATCCCACAACCCGCTCCTTCCCGGAGCGTCCGGCTTGCCTTCGCTGTTGTAGGAAATGAAGAAGCCTAGGCCGTTGTCCAGCATCAGGTGCATGTCGCTGTGGAACCACTGGGTATCGCCGGCGTGCCCGATGATGCGATGCCCGTTGCGCGACTCCTCATAGAAGCCGTAGGCCATGGCATTCATCTCCGGCGACAAGCCGAACAGTCGCGAGTGCATGAGCTGCGCCGTCTCCGGCTTCAGAATGCGCGCGCCGTTGTATTCCCCGTTTTGCAGATGCGCGATGATGAAGTGCGACATGTCCTCCGCGGTGGTCGACAGGCTACCGGCCGGCCACGCCTGCACGTACTCGAAGTCCTTCGCCGGTTGCGATGCCTTGTTGTAGCCGGTGGACATCATCGGTTTCAGATTGTCCGGCAGCGGCTGGCGGAAGGTGCTGTGCTTCATGCCCAACGGCGTGAAAATGTTCTTCTCGATGTAGTCGTCATACGGCATGCCGGAGACGCGTTGCACGATGTAGCCCGCCAGCGTCGCGCCGTAGTTGGAATATGCAGGCGTAGTGCCGGGCGGAAAGATCTGCTTCGGGAGGTGCGTGGCCAGATACTCCCCGAGCGGCTGCATGTCTTTGTCGTTGGCGACAAACAACTCCTTCAGTGTCTCCTCGAAGCCCGGCGTGTGCGACATCAGGTCCTTCATCGTGATCGGCTTGCCGAAGGTCGCGGGAATCTTGAAGTCGAGATAGTCGTTGATGTCGCGATCGAGATCGATCTTGCCCTGCTCGTAGAGCTGCATCACCGCCGTCCAGGTAAAGGTCTTGGAGATCGATCCCGGGCGGAACAAAGTAGAGTCCGCCGTTACCGGCTTGCGCGTCTTCACGTCTGAGAAACCGTAGCCTTTGGCGAAGATCACCTTGCCGTCCTTGACGACCAGCACCACCGCGCCGGCAATGTCGTCACGCTGCAACTGAATAGGCAGAAAGCCGTCGAAGAACGCCTCCAGATCTTCCGTAGTCAGCTGCGGCGTAACCTGCGCCGGCAGCGCCTGCGGAGGCGCAGGAGCAAGCTTCTCCTCAGCGCGATGCGGCAG
>JASHXK010000439.1 GCA_030043575.1 Terriglobales bacterium | reverse complement strand
ACTTCGCCGAGGCGCTCTACATCAGCGAACTGCGAACCGGTGCTGCCGGACACTTCTCCTATCGCAATGTCGCCTTCGCAATGTATGAAGCGGTGGCAAAGCGATATCCGGCGCTGGTCAAATACTTCCGCGTAACCGACGTGCGCAAGCCCGTGGATTTACTGAAGCGTTAATATGCTGCCATGTAATCGACGAGGGCTCGGCTACGAAGAGCCAGACGGAAAGCGGCGAAAACATCATGTTTGTAACCGCTGTCACAACTGCTTGTGAGACACGAAAGTACATGTACTTTCGTTTTGCCGTGATTCGCTATTTCTTCGCTTTTTGACGATTACTGGATGTATAATGGGCCGTCAGGATCCATGCGCTCTTCACCGCGAATCGCCCATTCCGGACCGGCAATTCCACGCAGACTCCGCGTGTAATCGGCCCCGAGCGGCGCCTGCTCTCTGACCCATCGCAATCTACTTTTGCTGCCCTCCCGCGCTGGGAGGGAGCAGCCAAGGAGCAGCACTTATGGCGGACGAGAAGGTTGAAAAAGGCCGGGCAATCGACCTGGCGATGTCGCATATCGAGAAGCAGTTCGGCAAGGGCTCCATCATGAAGTTGGGAAGCAAGGGAGCGGTCGTTCCCATCTCCGTGATCTCCACCGGCGCCATCTCCTTCGACGCCGCCCTGGGCGTCGGCGGCTTCCCGCGCGGCCGCGTGGTCGAGATCTTCGGCCCCGAGTCCTCCGGCAAGACGACAATCGCCCTCCAGGTAGTTGCCGAGGCACAGAAGCAAGGTGGAATGGCCGCCTTCGTCGACGCGGAGCATGCTCTTGACCCCATCTACGCGGCGAAGCTGGGCGTCGACGTCGACAATCTGCTCGTCTCGCAGCCCGATTATGGCGAGCAGGCGCTCGAGATCGCCGAAGCGCTCGTCCGTTCCAATGCCATCGATGTTCTCGTTGTTGACTCCGTGGCCGCGCTCGTCCCCAAGGCTGAACTGGACGGCGAGATGGGCGACAGCCATGTTGGCCTGCAGGCGCGTCTCATGTCGCAAGCACTGCGCAAGCTCACCGGCATCGTCGCCAAGTCGAATACCTGTCTGGTCTTCATCAACCAGATCCGCGAGAAGATTGGCGTCATGTTCGGCAATCCTGAGACTACGACGGGCGGCCGCGCGCTCAAGTTCTACTCGTCGGTTCGCATCGACATTCGCCGCATTGGCGCTATCAAAGACGGTGACCAGGTCGTTGGCTCGCGCACCCGCGTGAAGATCGTCAAGAACAAAACCGCTGCTCCCTTCCGCGAAGCCGAGTTCGACATGATGTACGGCGAAGGCATCTCGCGTGAGGGCGACCTCATCGATCTGGCGGTGAATGCGAATCTGCTGGAAAAGTCCGGCTCGTGGTTCAGCTACAAAGGCGAGCGCATCGGTCAGGGCCGCGAGAACGCCAAGGTTTTCCTCAAGGAGAACAAGGACATCACCGCGAAACTCGAAGCGGAGGTGCGCAAGGCGGTCGGCTTGATCTCTGCCGCCGATAGAGCTCAGGCCGCAGCGGCAACCGCCGAAGCTGCGCCGCCAAAGGCGCCCGCGGGACGCAAGTAAGCGCTTCTCGAAAGGGATTCGGGGAGGGTTCGAAGCGGAGCTTTCGCTTCGGGAGCCTTTGACTAAGCCCAATGGTCGAAGGGGACGGCCTTCATGCCGTCCGCATGGACCGCATGATCACTGCGGCTTTAGTCACTGAGAGGCTGCACCTCGACTTAATCGGAGTTCCCTTAGCTGCGACAAATTGCGGCCCTGATTTCCACAAAACTGTTCGCTCCCACCCTCATTTCCACTGGATTCCCGATTGCCTGCCGAAGCACGTCAGAATAAAATCATCGCTTAAATCGCCTCCTCCGAGGGCCCTTGAAGAATATCGTCGCTATCTATCCAGGATCGTTCGACCCGGTGACGAACGGCCATCTCGACCTCATCCATCGGGGAGCAAAGCTCTTCGATAAACTGATCGTTGCCATTGCGCGTAACCTCGACAAAGGCGAGCCGCTCTTCTCGTTGACCGAGCGCAAAGAGATGCTGATCGCCATGACCTCGGAGATCGGTAACGTTGCCATCGATACCTTCGAAGGATTACTCGTAAGCTACTGCATCCAACAAAACGCCAATGCTGTGCTGCGTGGTATCCGCGCCATTAGCGATTACGAGTTCGAGCTGCAAATGGCGCTCATGAATCGCAAGATGGAGCCCCGGATCGAAACCGTTTTCATGATGCCGGCAGAACAGTATTCTTATCTCAGCTCACGTATCGTGCGTGAAATTGCCAAACTCGGCGGGCCGCTGAATGGCCTCGTGCCGGAAATGGTCGAACAGAAAGTGCGCCAGCGAATTACTCAGAGACATATTTCAGCGACAGGCAAACATCTTTTATGAAGGGAAACCTATGACGACTGCCGGAACCCAGCTTTCTTCGTTTCTGACCAATCGCATTCAACGCATCGAAGTCTCCGCCACCATGGCGGTAGCCAGCGAGGCTGAAAAGCTGCGCGCCACGGGCGCGGACCTGGTCGACTTGGGCGCCGGCGAGCCGCATTACCCGACTCCCGAGCACATCAAGCAAGCGGGAATCGCAGCCATTCGCGCGGACTTTACCAAATACACCGCGGTTGGCGGCACGGCGGAGTTGCGTGATGCGATCGTCAAACGGCACGCGGCTGACTTCGGCTCCGACTACAAGCGCGAGGATTGCATCGCTTCCGTCGGCGGCAAGCACGCGCTGTTCAATGCCATTCAGGTGCTGGTCGATCACGGCGATGAGGTCATCATTCCCGTGCCTTACTGGGTGTCGTTCAAGGACATCGTGCGCTACGCGGGCGGCGAACCGGTTTACATCGCCACCGACGAGCGCCACGATTTCGCGCTCACTGCCGATATGGTGGAGCGGCACATCACCCCGCGGACCAAAGTCATCATCCTCAATTCACCCTGCAATCCTTCCGGCGCGGTGATGAATCCGGTCGACATGACTGAAGTGCTCCGCCTGGCGCATGATCGCGGCATCTATGTCATCTCCGATGAGTGCTACGTCTATCTGAACCACACCGGGCACATGTTCTCCGCCGGTTGCGTTCATGAGGTGCGCGAGCGGCTGATCATCATCGGCTCGCTCTCGAAAACCTATGCCATGACTGGATGGCGGCTGGGCTACGCGCTGGGACCGGCGCCCATCATCAGCGCCATAAACAAGCTCCAGAGCCAGAGCACGTCGAATCCGACTTCCATTGTGCAAAAAGCCGCGGTCGCAGCGCTGACTGGCCCGCAGGATTGCGTCAAGCAGATGCTGGAAGGCTACATCGCGCTGCGCGACCTGGTGGTCTCGGGATTACGTTCCATCCCTGGGATCACGTGTGCCGCGCCCAATGGAGCGTTCTATGCTTATCCCAACGTCAGCCATTACTTCGAACGCGGCGGATTAAACTCTGCATCCGATGTGGCGCGCAAGCTGTTGCATCAGGCTCATGTGGTCGTGGTTCCGGGTGAAGGGTTTGGTACCCAGGACCACGTTCGCATCTCCTATGCGACCTCGGCCGAGAATCTGCAACGCGGGATTGAGCGCATGGGCCGGTTCTTTGCCAGCGTGTAAGGCGTTGCCCGGTAGTACGGCGCCAGTTTGGTAGAGAAAGCCTTTAGGCTGGTGCTTCGAAGGGACACGGCTTCAGCCGTGCCGATTACGACCCTTTTTATTCTTGTCATCCTGAGGAGGGCTTCAGCCCGACGAAGGACCTGCGGTTCGCCAATTAGCGGCCGTCCCACCGGCCTGCCATCGATTAAACTGATGGGCGGCGGGCCTGCACCCCGCTCTACCAACGAATCATGCCCCAACTCTATCCATTCCTGATGGTCCCCATCTTTGACGAGCGGCCGTGGGGCGTACGCGATTTGCGTCCTATCTACTCGCGCGCCGTCGCCGAGCCCATCGGTGAAAGCTGGCTGACCTGGGAAGACAATCGCGTCGCCAACGGACCGCTTGCCGGCCGCAGCCTGGCTGATCTCAGCAAGGAGTTTCGTCGCGAGCTGGTCGGACGATTGTCGTGCTACGAAGATCGCTTTCCCCTGCTGGTGAAATTTCTGTTTCCCGGCTCCAAGCTATCGGTGCAAGTTCATCCCGACGACGAAGAGGCGCGGAAGAATGGCTATCCTTGCGGCAAGACGGAATGCTGGTACGTGCTGCGGGCGCAGCCCGGCGCGCAAGTTGCGCTGGGATTGAAGTCCGGGGTGACGCTCGAAGAATTTCGCCGAGCCATCGAAGAAACGCGCGCCGAAGATCTGCTGAACTGGGTTGATGTCTTCGCTGGCGACATGCTCTACGTCGCCGCCGGCACGGTTCATACCATCGGCGGCGGAATGATCCTGGTCGAGACACAGCAAACCTCCGACGTGACCTATCGCCTATACGACTACGGCCGCCCGCGCGAGTTGCACATCAAAGAGGGCCTGGCCGCAACCAAGCTGCGCACCAACGCCGGCAAGGTGGTTCGTCGCGCAAGCGATGCATCGAATGTTCTGGTGCGCTCTCCGTTCTTTGAAGTTGAGAAGATCAAGCTGCGCGACGATCTGCAAGCCCAGCTCTCTGGCGACTCGCCGCACATCCTCGTCGCTGTCAACGGCGCAGGAATCGTGGAGTCGAAGGGCATGGAGCCGATCACCTTCGCCACCGGTGACGCCGTGGTGATTCCCGCCTGCGTGCGTCACTATCGCGTGCGCCCTCAGTGGGAGATTGAGTTGATGCGCATGTCGCTGCCCACCGGGCTTGTCGATGAACCACAGACCGACCGGCCGCAATCGGTCAGCGCAAAGTAGTTTTCACCACAGAGGCACAGAGGCCCACAGAGAAAGCGCACAATCGGAGAAATAATCCTGTCAGCCAATGGCCTCCCTTGGCGAACGGGTCCTGATCAACACCGATTTCAGCGCCACTGTTTTCCGCACCCTCGTTCTCCAGTAAAATTAAAAATTCTGATTCTCTGTGCCTCGGTGTCTCTGCGGTGAACCAAAAGGACTCGTATTGGCAAACTTCAATTTCTATCCTGTAATCCTCGCCGGCGGACGCGGCACGCGCTTTTGGCCGCTCAGCCGCAAGCGCATGGCCAAGCAGCTCCTCCCGCTCAACAGCAAGAAGAGCATGAT
Source organism: Terriglobales bacterium (assembly GCA_030043575.1). Classification (GTDB taxonomy): domain Bacteria; phylum Acidobacteriota; class Terriglobia; order Terriglobales; family Acidobacteriaceae; genus Bog-257. Next base: position 108 of record JASHXK010000439.1, on the reverse strand, counting down.
CCAGGAAACGGTCGAGCGCCTGCTGCCACTGGCCAAAGCCAAGCAGTTCTGGGTCATCACCAACGATGATCTGCGCGACCCAATCGTCCGCCAGTTGAAGAAGCTCGA
>JASHXK010000438.1 GCA_030043575.1 Terriglobales bacterium | reverse complement strand
CGACGCTCAATCCAAAAGACCTGTTCAAGATGATCTTTCTTGGCCGCCGATTTCAAGGCTTGAGCGGCGAGGATCGCTACAACCAGGTGCAGCTGATGACCATGAGCGCCATCGATTTCCTCGACCAATGGTTCGAGACCGACGTGCTCAAGGCCACCATGTCGGCGTCGGGAATCATCGGGACATTTCTGGGGGTGCGATCGCCCGGTACAGCCTATGTCCTGCTTCATCACTACATGGGCGAAATCGACGGCGCCTTCCGTGCGTGGGGTTTCGCTCGTGGAGGAACGGGAGCGATCTCGAACGCGATTGCCGATGCGGCGCGCGAAGCGGGAGTCGAGATCAAAACCAAGACTGGCGTAGCGCAGATTCTGGTTAAAGACGGCAAGGCGGTCGGCGTTGCGACGGCGGCGGGCGACGAGTATCTCGCGCCCGTCATTTCCTCCAGCGTTGATCCCAATCTCACCTTCCTGAAAATGCTCGAGCCGAAGCATCTCAGCGAAGAGTTCCGCGACGAGGTGAAGCGCTACAAATTCCGTGGATCCTCAGGCAAGGTGAATCTGGCGCTGGATGCGCTGCCCAACTTCACCTGCCTGCCCGGCGAGGGTCATCATCTGCGCGGCGCAATCTCAATTTCTCCCAGCGTCGACTATATGGAGCGCGCCTACGACGACGCCAAGTACGGCAATTATTCGCGCCGGCCGTACATCGACATGGTCATCCCGACGCTTACCGATCCGTCGCTGGCGCCGCCGGGTAAGCACGTGATGTCGTGCTTCGTGCAATACGCGCCGTACAAGCTGAAGGAAGGCACATGGGATGAGAAGCGCGAAGCCTTCGGCGACAACGTCATCGACACCATCGCAGAATATGCGCCGAACTTGAAGAGGATCATCATTGGCCGGCAAGTCGTCACGCCGCTCGATCTGGAGCGCGAGTGGGGACTGACCGAGGGCAACATCTTCCAGGGCGAGCTTTCGCTGGAGCAGTTGTTCTTCCTGCGTCCGGTGCCGGGCTGGGCGCAATACAAAACGCCGATCACGAATTTGTGGATGTGCGGCTCAGCGACACATCCCGGCGGCGGCATCATGGGCGCACCCGGACGGCTGGCCGCACTGGAGATACTCAAGCACGCGAAGGGGACCGGCTGAAGATTGCGTAGAGCTGGCCTTCAGGCCAGCGTCCTACGCTTTTTTGGTTTTTGTCATCCTGAGCGGGCGCCCGCATTTCTTTCCGGCTCGCGCTTTTGCGAATCGGGCGGGCGGGCAGTCGAAGGATCTGCGGTTAGTGCGAACTGGTTTCCGCTGCATACAAAAAGCAGATCCCTCCACTCGCGGCTAGCGCCGCTCGGTCGGGATGACACCAAGAGTTCTCAACATGTCTGACATGCATAACATCATCATTCTCGGCGCAGGACACAACGGGCTGGTCACCGCGTTCTACCTGGCCAAAGCCGGATTCAAGCCGCTGGTGCTGGAGCGCCGTCCCGTCGTCGGCGGCTGCTCCATTACGGAAGAGTTTCATCCCGGCTTTCGCTGCTCGCGCCTCGCTCATGCCGCCGGACCGATCAGGTCTGACATTGTGGGAGATATGGAACTGGCCGGGCACGGCCTCAAAACCTACACTCCCACGATTCGCGTTCTATCGTTATCGCATGCCGGCAACCTCGCTCTCTACGGCGATACGGCCAGGTCGCAGCAAGAGATTGCGAAATTCTCGCAGAAGGACGCCGCTAACTACGCCGAATTTCAGCAATCCCTGGCGCGCATTGGCGAAGTCGCCGCGCTGCTGATGAAGATCACGCCGCCCGATATCGACGAGCCCGGCGCCAACAACCTTTGGGAGCTGCTGAAGACGGGGCATAAGATTCGCGGTCTCGGTGAGAAAGACCTCTATCGCGTGCTGCGCTGGGCGCCGATGGCAGTCGCCGATCTGGTTGCCGAATGGTTCGAGACCGAGTTGCTGCGCGGCACGATTGCCGCCCAAGGAATCTTCGGGACATTTCTCGGACCCTGGTCCGCGGGTTCCAGCGCGACATTGCTCTTGCGCGCGGCATCGGACAGCAACCTTGCCGGCCCGGCGTCCTACATTGCGGGAGGCGCGGGAGCATTGACAGCCGCGATGGCCGCAGCGGCGCAAGCTGCCGGCGCGGAGATTCGCACGTCTTGCGAGGTAACAGCCATCAATGTCAACGACGGCGCCGCCAAGGGAGTTACCCTTGCAAATGGCGATGAGATCGCGGCGCAGACCGTAATCTCCAATGCCGATCCCAAGCGCACGTTGCTTGGCCTGGTCGAGCCGCACCATTTGCAGCCGAGCTTCCTGCAGCGGCTTCAGCATTACCGCATGAACGGCACCGTCGCGAAGGTCAACCTTGCGCTCAGTGGGTTGCCCACCTTCAAAGGAGTCGATGGTGACGTCGCGGCTCGTCTGTCCGGCAGAATTCAGATCTCGCTTGAGATCGACTACCTGGAGCGCGCTTTTGACGCTTCGAAGTATGGCGCGTTCTCGCAGCATCCCTACATCGAAGCCATGATTCCCACATTGTGGGATACGTGCCTTGCACCTCCCGGCAAACATGTAATGTCGATCTACATGCAGTACGCGCCCTATGGGCTGCGCAACTCAGACTGGAATTCGCAACGCGAGGCGCTCGGTCATACGGTGATCGACACGCTGGCGGAATACTCCCCCAACCTCCCGTCGCTCATGGAAGCTTGCGACGTCATCACGCCAAAGGATCTCGAGCAGACCTACGGCCTAACCGGCGGACACATCTTCCACGGCGAACTGGCGCTCGACCAGTTGTTCACCATGCGGCCGCTGCTGGACTGGGCGCAATACCGCACTCCGATCAAAGGCCTGTACTTGTGCGGTTCGGGCACGCATCCCGGCAACGGCTTGACCGGAGGCTCGGGTGCGAACGCAGCGAGGGAAATTATCAAAGACCTGCGGAAGTCCAATTGACATCCCCGCACATCGCCCTTACCCTAAGTTAGCGCTGTTGTGCGTCGCACGCCCCCGAGGAACATCCAATCTTTATGCGTCGATTGCTTCACTATCTGCGTTTTTTGGCGGCTCTCCAACTTCTGCCTGCATTGGAAAGCGGCGAAGAAACCACTCTGGTCGGCGGCCAAGCGGTGCTCGAAGGCGTGATGATGCGCTCGCCGCATGCTTGGGGTATCTGCATTCGCCGGCCTGACGGCAGCCTGGCGACCCATTCCGAGCCGCTGGAGAAGCTCTCCGACACGCACAAATGGATGGCATGGCCATTTGTCCGCGGCATCATGACCCTGGGTCAGGCCATGACGCTGGGCTTCCGCGCGCTACGCTACTCGGCCAATATCGCGCTCGATGAGCTGCAGCCCGAAGAACAGAAGAAGACCGAACTCAGCGGCTGGATCATCGCCGTCAATCTGATCATCTCTCTCGGCTTCTTCATCTTCATGTACAAGTTTGTGCCGCTGCTGGCGGCCACCAAGCTGAAGAATCACTATCCTGTATTCGGCAATCAAATCCTGTTCAATGTCGTTGACGGTGTGATCCGCATCGCGCTCTTCCTGCTGTTCATCTGGGGAATCTCGCTGTGGGCCGACATTCGCCGCGTCTATCAGTACCACGGCGCCGAGCACAAGACGGTGTTTGCTTTCGAGAACAACGACCCGCTGACCATCAACAACGCGCAGAAATATGTAACGTGGCATCCGCGCTGCGGCACCAGCTTCCTGATGACGGTGATGCTGATCGCCATGCTGTTTTACATGCTGATCCCAGCGACCACCTTCTGGGCGCGCTTTGCCTCGCGCATCGCGTTGCTGCCGGTGATCGCCGCGGTGTCCTACGAGCTGATCCGCTTTGCTGCCAGGCACGGCTCGTCGCTGTTCGCCCTGATGACCAAGCCCGGGCTATGGCTGCAGCGCATCACCACTCAGCCTCCCGACGACAAGCAGGTCGAAACCGCTATCGCCGCCCTCAATGAAGCGATGGAGCTGGAGAAGCAGCGCGGCGGCGCGCTGGTGATTGCCTAGCGGCGCCCGCCGCGAAACACTGCTATTCGTTCACCCAAAGTAAGCACGAATTAGAGAATTGTCATTACGAGGAGGGCTTCAGCCCGACGAGGGATCTGCTTTCCTCGCCGCGAAACGCAGATCCCTCGCGAGCCGAACTGGCTCGTGGTGACGATCCAAGGAATAGGCTGGAGATATGAGAGAACTCATCGCAGACATGTTCGTTTCGTTGGATGGCTACGCCTCGGGCGTCAACCAGCCGGCGTATTTTGGCTACTTCGGCCAGGATTTAGGCGGCTGGGTACACGAGAATCTGGCTGAACCTCAGGTCCTGCTCATGGGCCGCGTCACTTACGAGGCGATGGCCGGCTTCTCGGCATCCGCCAAGGACGAGCTGAGCGTCAGGATGAGGGAGCTGCCCAAGGTCGTTTTCTCCAGCACATTGCGGGAGCCGCTGGTTTGGAAAAACACGCGCGTGCTGAGCGGTGTCCTCGCAGACGAGATTCGTGTGCTGAAACAGCAGCCGGGAGACCCGCTGCGAACCATCGGCAGTGTCAGTCTGGTGAAGAGCCTGATGACGCAAGGCCTGGTCAATCGTCTTCGCCTCATGGTCTTCCCGCTAGTGCTCGGCAGCGCCGGCCGTGAGCCGATGTTCGCGGGCTATACGCACACGCACCTGGACTTCCTCCAGACGAAAGTTCTGGACTCCAGGCTCGTACTGCTCGAATATCGGCCGTCCGCCGAGCCGCATTCCGTACAATAAAGTTGGAACTTATGTTTGAACGTTTAGAACAAATCGAATCTAAATACGAAGAGCTAAACCAGGCGCTGGCTTCGCCGGAGATCGTCTCCGATTCCTCGCGCTATCAGAAGGCCGCGAAGGCACACAGCGAGCTGCAGCCGGTAGTCGAAAAATACCGCGAGTACAAAGACCTTACGCGGGGCATCGAGGAGAGCAAAGCTCTCGCGGCCGATGAAACCGATCCCGAGATGCTCGCCTACGCCAACGAGGAACTGGGGAAGCTTGAGGAGCGGCTGGGACAGGTCGAAGAAGAGTTGAAGGTCCTGCTGCTGCCCAAGGATCCTAACGACGAAAAGAACGTTGTCCTGGAAATCCGCGCCGGCACCGGCGGCGACGAGGCCACACTCTTCGCGGCAGAGATTTTCCGCATGTACAACCGCTACGCCGAGTCGCAGCGCTGGAAGGTGGAAGTGTTGTCGGCGTCAGAATCGGGAGTTGGCGGCCTGAAGGAAGTCATCGCCATCATCGAAGGCCAGGGCGTGTATTCGCGACTGAAGTACGAGAGCGGTGTGCATCGCGTGCAGCGTGTGCCGCAAACCGAGACGCAAGGCCGGGTTCATACTTCCGCTGTCACGGTGGCTGTGCTGCCCGAAGCGGAAGATGTCGACATCAAGATCGAGGCCAAGGACATCCGCATCGATACCTTCTGCTCCTCCGGTCCTGGCGGCCAGTCGGTCAACACGACGTACTCGGCGGTGCGCATCACGCACCTGCCGACCAACACCGTGGTCAGCTGCCAGGACGAAAAGTCGCAGATCAAGAATCGCGAGAAGGGAATGCGCGTGTTGCGCGCTCGTCTCTACGAGATGGAGCAGCAGAAGCAGCAGGAGGCGCTGGCCAAAGAGCGCAAAGCGATGGTCGGCTCGGGCGATCGCAGCGAGAAGATTCGCACCTACAACTTCCCGCAGAACCGCGTCACCGATCATCGCATCGGCCTAACCATGCATCAGTTGCCCGAATTCATGGATGGCCGCATCCAGCCCATGATCGATGCGCTGATCACACACTTCCAGGCGGAGAAGCTGAAGGAGCAGTCGGCTGCAGTGGCGTAAACCCTGGATTAACCACAGAGACACAGAGGCGCAGAGAAGACGGAAGGATCTTTCATTCGGCTAATTATCCGGCATTCCAGATGTTCGCATGTTCATGGGCATACCCGAACAGAACTTTGATGTCTCTGTGTCTCTGTGTCTCTGTGGTTAACTAGCCTTCCATGCAACTGAAGCAAGCCCTCACCGCGGCGGTTGATCGTCTGGAATCTTCCGACGTCGGCTCGCCGCGCATGAATGCCGAGGTGCTGATGATGTTTATCCTCGGCGTGAATCGCGCCTATCTCTATGCTCATCCTGAGCGCGAACTGACGGCCGAAGAACAATCTCGCTACGACGAGGTTCTCGCTCAGCGCGCCACCGGCATGCCATCGCAATACATCACCGGGCACCAGGAATTCTGGGGCCTCGACTTCATCGTCTCGCCGGCAGTGCTCATTCCGCGTCCCGAGACCGAGCATCTTGTCGAAACCGTTCTCGAACTCGCACGCGAAGTTCCGCAACCAAAGATCGTGGATGTGGGTACGGGTTCCGGTTGCATCGCGCTGGCGCTGGCTCATGAGTTGAAGCGCGCCGAGGTTTACGCGGTCGATGTCTCAGCCGGGGCTCTTGAGATTGCCCACGCCAATGCCGTGCGGCTGCAACTGGATCGGCGCGTGCAATTCGCGCAGTGCAACGTCCTGACAACCGCACAACGCTCAGGTGTCATCCCGAACGGAGCGCAGCCGGGGTCCCCGACAAGCGCCGCTTTTGCGCTTGACGGGGTGGTGGAGCGGAGTCGCGGGACCGCTATTGAGGAAGGCGCAGTTTTTCGCGATTTCGACTTCGTTGTCAGTAATCCTCCGTATGTTGGTTTCGATGAGGTCGACAAAGTGCAGAAGTCGGTGCGCGACTTCGAGCCGCGAGTAGCAGTCTTCGCGGGTGAGCAGGGATTGGATGTGATTGGTCCGCTGATCCAACAGGCGCATGCGGCGCTAAAACCAGGCGGCTGGCTGGCGGTGGAGATCGGCTATTCGATGCGCGATGCCGTCCTCAATCTGCTAAGTCCCACAATGTGGGATGATATTCGCGTCGTGCCGGATCTGCAAGGCATTCCGCGGGTGGTAGCGGCGAGGAAGTGCTGAGGTATTCTCGGGAATAGGGCAGGTTATGAGAACGATACCCAAATACGCTCGATTGATTTCGGTTGGCAACCGTCAAGCGGTGCTTCTGCCTGCTTACGTGACATTCACGGGCAAGCGAGTCTCAGTCTTTGAATATGGCCGGGGGGCTATTCATTGAGCCAAGTCCGCGGTTACCTTTCCGCAATAGCAAACAATGGCTCGCCGACATTCTTGCAAACCCCATGTCGCCCGGACTTCTTGGAGGACCGCGATTGAAGTCCGACCAGAGAGTGCGATGATCTTTCTTCCCTCTTTCGCGAAGATCAATCTTGGGCTGAAGATTGGCTTGCGGCGGCCGGACGGATTTCACGATCTGCGTACCGTCTATCAGACGCTGGCGTTGCACGACAGGATCGGCGTGGCGGTGCAAGCCGGTTCGGGCATCGAGATTCGTTGCGACGATCCGCGGGTGCCGCGGGACGAGACGAATACCTGTTACAAGATTGCCGCGCGCGTACTGAAAGCCGCTAAGGCGGGCGGCAGGATCGTGATCGAGATCGAAAAGCACCTGCCCGTTCAGGGCGGTTTGGGCGCAGCCTCTTCGAACGCCGTGGTAACGATGCTGGCGCTGGAACGCGCGCTGGGCATTGAGTTATCGCAATCCGACAGGCTGCGCATTGCTGCAGAAGTTGGCAGCGATCTGCCGCTGTTTCTGGTCGGGGGAACGGTTCTCGGTCTTGGGCGAGGCGAACAGGTTTACGCGTTACCCGATCTGCCAACTCTACACCTGGTGATTGTCACGCCGCCGGTTGGCGTCTCCACCCCTCGTGCCTTCGCACGCTGGGACAAACTGATCTCGCAGCAGCCGGAATTGACCCGCTCCGAAGGCACAGGTACAATAATTAGGTCCAGCGGAAGTGTGCTTGATTGGCTGGCGGAAAATGTCCAGCAGGCAGAAATAGGGCCTGCATCCGGTGTTCCCGCAGGTGGTGGGAACCGGGCCGAGACACCGCTTCTCGACCTCGTCCGAACCGGGATTGAAAACGACTTCGAACGCGTCGTCTTTCCTGAGTATCCCGAGTTGCGTGAGGTAAAAGAGCTGTTGCAGCGTGAAGGCGCGAATTGGGCCTCTCTGTCTGGTTCGGGTTCTACTTTGTATGGGGTGTTCGCTTCGGCGGATGATGCCAGTGCCGCTGCCGAGCGTAGGAGAGCAGCGGGCCACGCGGCGGTCGCGACGACGAGCTTGACGCGGGAAGAGTACTGGAAAGCAGTGGCTAGTGGTTAGTGGTCGGTGGCTAGAACCTCATTTCGCATATATGCGGTTTAGCAAGCGCCGAACCATAGGCGAAAACGAGCTGAAGGCTGACGGCTGAGAGCTGACGGCTCATGTACTGGGCGGTCGACTAATGGTAGGTCAAGTGCCTTTGGAGCACTTTGTCTAGGTTCGAATCCTAGCCGCCCAGCCAAGAACCACTTGTCGGTTCGTTGCGGGCGAGGAGACAGACAAAAATAGGGGTCCTTCGACTCGGACCTAAGTCCTCGCTCAGGATGACACGTAGGATTGAACGGACACTTGGAATGGAACGACGGTTTGCGATTGTAGTAGCGGGGAGCTGACAGCCGATGGCTGACGGCTTCTTCGGAACCCAGCATGGAACCAAACCAGGTCACGCGGGGTGTTAAATACGATGGACGCAGCGACGAAACCGAGCGTAGTTCCTCCGGCCAAGGCGCCGGGCGATGGCGACGGAGCCCAGCAGGCTGGCAAGGCAAGTCCCCCAGTCGCGCAGCAGAAGCCTATGTCCGAGCGTAAGCCGCAGCGCGCGCGCCAGGACGACAAGTGGAAGATCTTCTCCGGCACGGCGAACGATGCCCTGGCCAAAGACATCTGCGAGTTTCTCGGTTTGCCGATTGGCCAGGCCTGTATCAGCAAGTTCTCCGACGGCGAGACGTATGTGCAGATCGAGGAGAACGTGCGCGGCGCCGATGTCTTCATGGTGCAGCCGACCTGCGATCCGGTCGATGTGCACTTGATGCAACTGCTCTTGCTGATCGACGCGCTTAAGCGCGCTTCGGCGCGGCGCATCACTGTCGTGATTCCGTACTTTGGCTATGCGCGTCAGGACCGGAAGGACAAGCCGCGGGTGCCGATTTCGTCGAAGCTGGTTGCGGATTTGCTGACCACTGCCGGCGCCGATCGTGCGTTGGTCGTCGATCTGCACGCACCGCAGATTCAGGGATTCTTCAATATCCCGGTGGACCACTTGTTCGCTTCACCGGTGCTGGTGGATTACTTCCGCAAGAAGCAGTTTCCCGATCTGACCGTCGTCTCGCCGGACGCCGGCGGCGTGGAGCGCGCGCGCTTCTTCGCTAAGAAGATGGATTCGGCGCTGGCCATCGTCGACAAGCGCCGTGTGGAAATGGATGTGACCGAGGTGATGCACGTCATCGGCGATGTCAAGGGCCGCACCTGTCTCATCCTCGACGACATTATCGATACCGCCGGCACGCTGGTGAAGACCTGCCAGGCATTGCTGGAGGCGGGCGCGCGGGAGGTATACGCCTGCGCGACGCATCCGGTGCTTTCCGGGCCGGCCATTGAGCGAATTTCGCAATCGGGGTTGGCCGAGGTAGTTGTGACCAACACCATCCCGCTGACCGAAGCTGGGCGCAATGAACCGAAGATCAAGTACTGTCGATCGCCGGGCTCATCGGACGCGCCATTCAATCGATTCACGAAGAGACTTCGGTCAGCAGACTGTTCTTGTAAAAGGAAACGAGATTATGGCAACCGCAACCGCAGAAAGAAACGTAGAAGCCAAACCGCGCCAGGGCGGCGGCAAGAACGATGCTCGCCGCCTGCGCAAGACGGGACTGATTCCCGCCGTCGTCTATGGCGCCGGCCAGCAGTCGAAGGCCGTCACCGTCGATCCCAAGCAGATGAGTCGCATTCTGCATTCGGAGTCGGGTCACAACTCGATCTTCGATCTCTCGCTCGACGGCCAGACTGCGAAGGTGATGATCGTCGACTGGCAGTATGAGCCGATCCAGGGCGCACTCTTGCATGTCGATCTGAAGCGCATCGCGATGGACAAGGTGCTGCAAG
>JASHXK010000437.1 GCA_030043575.1 Terriglobales bacterium | reverse complement strand
CATCGCCATGGAATTTCTGGATGGCACGACCCTGTCAAATCGCATTTCCGGCCGGCCGCTCGAGATTGACGAGCTGCTGAGTCTGGCGACCGAGATCGCCGATGCGCTCGACGCGGCGCATGCCAAGGGGATCATTCATCGCGATATCAAGCCCGCGAACATCTTCGTCACTGACCGCGGCCACGCCAAGATTCTCGACTTCGGCCTGGCGAAGCTTGCGGCGGGGTCTGCCGTCGGTAAAGCGGCATCGGGCAACAGTTTTGGCACGATCGCCGAGTCGCATCTCACCAGTCCGGGAATGGCGATGGGTACCGTTGCCTACATGTCGCCGGAGCAGGCGCTGGGCAAGGAGATCGATGCGCGCACCGATCTGTTCTCGTTTGGCGCGGTGCTGTACGAGATGGCGACCGGCCAGCTGCCGTTTCGCGGCGACACCACGGCCGCGCTCTTCGACAGCATCCTGCACAAGGCACCAGTTGCGCCGGTGCGGCTGAATCCGGAGACGCCGCCCGAGCTGGAGCGCATCATCAACAAGGCGCTGGAGAAAGATCGCAACCTGCGCTACCAGGTTGCGGCGGAGCTGCGCGCCGATTTGCAGCGGCTGAAGCGCGATACCGACTCGGGCCGCACTTCAGTCAGCGGCGTTCAGGCAGCCGAAGCCGCGGAAGGCGCCGCCGCTGCGCCATCGTCACAGGTCCGCCGCGCACCGAGCAGCAGCTCCGCCGTAGTTATCGCGGCCAGGCAGCACAAGTTCGGATTGGCCGCCGGCGTCGTCGTTGCGCTGATTGTGTTGGGCGCAGCCGGTTTCGGTGTCTACTCATTCTTACATCGGCCCTCGGCTGCGCCGTTTCAGAAGTTCACCATGACGCAGATCACCGAGACGGGCAAAGCGGCGCAGGCCGCGATCTCGCCTGATGGAAAATACATCCTCAGCGTGGTCGATGACAATGGAATCCAGAGTCTTTGGCTGCGTAACGTGCCCACCAGCAGCGATACCCAGGTGATCCCGCCCTCGGCGGCGCGTTATGGGGGCCTGGCTTTTTCGCCCGACGGAAACTCCATCTACTTCGCTAAGCTCGACAACTCAGCTTCGGGGGCCTTTGACCTGTATCGGGCGCCAATTCTGGGAGGCACCCCTCAACTCATCGTTCGCAATATCGTCAACGCCGCCATCTCGCCTGATGGGCAACGCATCGCCTACACGCGAATGGATTATCCGGAGGCGGGAAAGTTCAGCATCCTGACCGCGTCCGCCGAGGGTGCGGACGAGAAAGTCGTGCTGACCCAATCTCTCGCGGAGCAGTTTCCCTGGTCTGTGGCGTGGTCCCCGAAGGGCGATGAGATCACCGCCGCGGTATACGAGACGGCGAATGCCATGGATCTGATTGATGACATCAACCTTCGCACTGGCAGCTCACATCGCCTTGCCACCTCCGACAAGCTCGCAAGTGCGATGCAGTGGTCGCCGGATGGGCGAGCGCTATTCCTGGATTACATGGAAAAAGGCGGCGCCGGCACCAACGGACAAATCGCATTCGTGCCTGGCTCGGGAGGCGATGTCGAGCCGATCACCCGCGACACCAATACCTATTCCACGCTTAGCATGTCGGCTGACGGAAAAACTCTGGCCACGGTTCAGACGCGAAGTGAGGCGACGGTCTCGGTGCTTTCCAGGGTCGGACGCGAGTTCGGCGACGCCAAAACCCTGCTCTCCAAGTCCAACGAATTCGACAGCCGCTACAGCTATCTGACCTGGAGTGGCGATGGGCTTCTGGTCAGCGACGGCTTGCGGCTGATGAGAATGCAGCCTGACGGCAAGGATCAGATCCAGCTGCTGATCGATCCCAAAGGCGAAATCTACCAGGTGTCCGCCTGCGGAACGAACTACATCGTTTTGACCTGGGGTTTTCACGCCGGAAGCAACTCCTACAGCATCTGGAGGACGAATGCGGATGGCTCGAATCCTCTGCAATTGACTCACGGCTCCAGCGACCGCTATCCCGTTTGTTCGCCGGATCAGAAATGGGTGTACTACATCGACATGATCACCCGCCGGGTAAACCGCGTGCCGCTCGACGGCTCGGGAAAGCCAGAACCCGTGTTCCAGCCGCCCCAGGGATACAACCGCTTCAACTCATTGAGCGTGTCACCCGACGGCAAGATGCTGGCCTCCACGGTCTTCGGCGCCGAGGGCGTGGCATCCAAGATTGCCTTGTTCACGCTGGGATCATCGGCTCCGCCGCGCCTGCTGGACGTCAACCATCGTGGCAGTGTCGCCGGCAACACCCCAAATCTTCCGTCCTCGGGAGTCATCCGCTACCCGCAGTTCACGCCTGACAGCAAGGCGCTTATGTACGTAGCGACGGATGGCGGCGTCGGTAACGTCTGGCAACAGCCGCTGGACGGCACGCCCGCTTATCCCATCACCAGTTTTCAGAACGAACATGTCTGGTTCTTCGCCATCTCGCAGGATGGAAAAAATCTGGCGGTGATGCGCGGTCACTACGATTCCGACGTGGTTCTGCTACAGGAATCCAAACAATAAAGGCGGGAGATATCCGGCAGCTCGGGCGTGTCGATGGAGCGGGTCCAGCCTTTGGCTTGAGGAAATGCCATGCTCCCGGTGAAGGCTCGAAGACAAGACGCCAGGAACTTGAATGTGGCATCGGAGGTATCGCAGATGAGCTCGAACCAGTCGGATAGGGTTTTTGGAGCCTTAGAAGCCTTCCGCATCGAGCTTCCGTCATGGGGTTTCGCTAATACCGGAACGCGTTTCGGAAAATTCATCCAGGCGGCAGCGGCGACAACGGTTGAAGAGAAGTTCAGTGATGCCGCACAGGTGCATCGGCTTACCGCGAGCTGTCCGAGCCTGGCCCTGCACGTTCAGTGGGATTTTCCGCAGAGCCTGGCAAGCGTTGACACCATACGAGAATGCGGCCATCGCCATAAAATTCGACCCGGTTCGATCAACCCGAATTTGTTTCAGGATCAGTCCTATAAGCATGGGTCATTTGGCAATCCGGACCCGATCGTCCGGCGGCGAGCCGTTCAGCACACCATCGATTCCATCGAGATTGCAAAACAGTTGAAGTGTCGAGATCTCTCCCTGTGGTTTGCTGACGGCTCCAACTATCCCGGCACTGCGAACATCCGCCAGCGCAAGAGTTGGTTCGAAGAATGCCTGAAGGCAGTCCACGCGCGACTGTCGCCGGCGCAACGTCTTCTGGTCGAATACAAGCCTTTCGAGCCGGCCTTTTACCACACCGACATAGCCGATTGGGGCATGGCACACTTGCTCGCCAAGGCAGCCGGGCCGCAAGCCAGGGTCCTGGTCGATACCGGGCATCACTACCTTTCGCAGAACATCGAGCAGATTGTGGCTTGGCTGCTCGCGGAGCGAATGTTGGGCGGCTTCCACTTCAATGACCGTCGTTATGCTGACGACGACCTGACCATGGGATCCATCGATCCCTACCAGGTCTTCCGCATCTTTCATGAGATCGCCTATTTTGAGTGGGAGACAGGACAGCGCGCCGACATCGCTTACATGATCGACCAGAGTCACAACTTGAAGGGAAAGATCGAGGCCATGATTCAGACCGTCACCATGGCCCAACAGCTCTATGCAAAGGCAGCATTGGTCGACCACAAGGCGTTGGCAGTTGTTCAGAGTAAGTCCGAACTTTTGAGCGCGGAGAGCCTGCTGCAAGATGCATTCGCCACTGACGTGCGCCCGGCCATTCGGGACTGGCGTCTCTCAAAAGGCCTGCCCGAAGATCCGCTGGACGCATTCCGCCAGAGCGGCTACCTGGAACAGATCACGAAAGAGCGGGGAGAGAAGAACTCGAAGAGCCTCTCGTCTTATGCATAAGGCCAGTTCCAGCAAAGCCTATCTGGCCTTTGATCTTGGCGCTGAAAGCGGCCGTGCGTTTCTGGGCCATCTGCACGCAGGCGTGTTGCGGATCGAGGAGGTGGCTCGGTTTGCCAATGCGCCGGTCGAGCAGGGCGGCTCATTGCACTGGGATGTGGCCCGGCTATGGTTGGAGATGCGCCGGTCGCTTGCAGGACTGAAGCAGACCCGCCTGGAAGGCATTGGAGTTGATGCCTGGGGTGTTGACTATGCACTACTTGACGGGCGCGGAGACCTCTTACAGAACCCCTATCACTATCGGGACGCCCGTACCGAAGGCGTCATGGATGAAGTCTTCCAGAGCGTGTCCCGGGAGGAGATCTACTTCAGCACCGGCATTCAATTTATGCCGATCAACACGCTGTACCAGTTATTTGCCGCCAAGAAGTATGAGCCCGGAACATTGCAAGCGGCTCACCAACTTATCACGATTCCCGACTTGTTCAACTATTGGCTGAGCGGCAACCTCGCGTGTGAATTCACCAATGCCACGACGACCCAAATGGTCAAGGCACAGACACGAAGCTGGGCTACGGACCTGCTGGAGCGGCTGCAACTGCCTTCTCGTCTGCTCATGCCAATCATCGAACCCGGGTCCGTGCTTGGCCGGTTACGAAAAGAGGTGATTGGCGATTCTGCGCTTGCGGATACGCAGGTTATTCTCCCCGCCTGCCACGACACGGGTTCAGCCGTTGCCGCCGTCTCGGCGCGCGCGGGCACGGCATTTCTTAGCTCCGGGACATGGTCGCTGCTGGGGACGGAAGTGGATGCCCCGGTTGTCACGCACGAGTCTTTGCGTCTTAACTTCACCAACGAAGGCGGCGTAAGCGGTACCACGCGCCTCTTAAAGAATGTGATGGGGTTATGGATGCTTCGCTGTTGCCGGCAATCTTGGGCTGCACAGGGACGGGAATACAACTATCAGGAGCTCATGGAGCTGGCTTCAAGGCAAGCGCCATTTCAACACCTCGTGGATCCTGACGACCCATGCTTTCTGGCTCCCCATGACATGTGCAGCGCTATTGATGCCTACTGCCGGAGTACGGAGCAGAGTACTCCCGCTAATCCAGGCGCTTACGTGCGAGCAATCCTCGAGAGCCTGGCCATGAAATATCGTTTCGTCGTGCGCAGCCTGGAAAGGCTGATTAACAATCCCATAAATCAAATCAGAGTGATTGGTGGAGGTTCGCGGAACCGTTTTCTGAATCAGTTCACTGCCGATGCTACCGGCAAGCGCGTCCTGGCGGGGCCCGCGGAAGCGACCGCGCTGGGCAACATAGCGATTCAGATCCTTGCTACAGGGCAAGCTGCCTCCCTTCAGGAAGTGCGCGGCATGGTCGATCGGTCTTTTCCCACCGATGTTTTCGAGCCCTGCTGTACCGATGAATGGGACAAGCAAGCGGAAAGGTTTCGGCAATACAGCCAGAAGGTAAATGCCTGATCACACGTGGCCTTGATTGTGGGATGCCGAAGAACCGCTAATAGGAGCTGGACAAATGCAACGTGTCTGCTTCGTATTGCAGGTAAAGCCGGACCGGTTACAGGAGTACAAAGAGCGGCATCGCACAGTCTGGCCCGAGATGCTGCAGGCCCTGCGCGACACCGGCTGGACGAATTACTCACTCTTTCTCAGGGCTGACGGACTCCTGGTTGGATATCTGGAGACCGCCGATTTCGAACGGGCGCGCGCCGAGATGGCGAAGCGCGACGTTAACCAACGATGGCAGCGCGAGATGGCCGAGTTCTTCATTGCACCAGAAGGTCTTCTGCCCGATCGCGCAGCGGAGCCACTGGAAGAGATATTTCATCTCTAACCACGGATGGCAACCGCTATGGGATGCGGCCTCGCTGAAATCGCTCGCGTGGCATGACAGGCTACTCCGTCTCCAGCACCAGATAACTCAGAATGCCCGAGCGCTCGACCTGCAACACGATGGTATCGCCCGCTTTCGTCTTGTGCAGCTCCTGCCGCAAGCCCTGCAGATCGCGAACCGGCGTGCCGTTCATGGTGTGAATCACATCACCCGGTTCGGGGCCTTCGCCCAACAGGGTACTGCTGGGGGTCCGCGCGGCCACCAGCACGCCGCTGGGAATGCGCAGATCGCCGATGGCGTCGCGCAACTCATCGTTCACGGTGACGGCAACAATTCCGAGCCTGGGGACAAGATTATTCGGACCCGTCACCATGTCGGCAAAGCGCTCCGGATCGTCCGAGCGCTCCTGCACCGTCACGGCTACCGTTTGCACCTGCCCATTGCGCAGTACCCCGATTTCCGCCTGCTGGCCGATGCGATAGGAGTACAAATCGACGGCGAAGTGCCGTACATCGGCCACCGGCTTACCGCCGATGTTCACCACAATGTCGCCCACCTTCAGTCCCGCGTGATCGGCGCTGGAGCCGGGTATCACGTCCTCCAGCAGCACGCCCTGGTTGGTTGGCAGATGCAGCCCTTCGACCAGCTCCGGCGTAACCGTTCGCGGATAAACACCGATCTGCCCGCGATGCACGTGGCCTTTGGTCTTCAGCTGCTCGTAAACGCTGCGCACCACGTCGCTGGGAATCGCGAACCCCAATCCCTCGTTACCGCCCGACTCCGACAGAATGAAGGTGTTGATTCCCACCACGTGCCCGTCCACGTCAACCAGCGGTCCACCGCTATTGCCGGGATTGATTGGCGCGTCGGTCTGGATGTAGATCTCGGGCTTATCGGGATCGATCTGCCGCGCGGTCGCGCTGACCACGCCCATGCTCACCGAATTCTCCAGGCCCAGCGGGCTGCCGAAGGCAAAGACCACCTGGCCCTGCTTCAGGCTGTTGGAATCGGCTAGCTGCAGCGTGGGCAATCCGCTTACATCGATCTTGAGCACGGCCAGATCGCTCTGCCGGTCCATGCCCACCAGTCTCGCCTCGATCGGGCCGTGCGGCGAGGCTTCCACTTTGGCTGCCGTCTGCTTGTCCAGCCCCTGCAGGCGGACGCGAATCTTGCGCGCTCCCTGCACCACATGCGCATTGGTGACGATGTAGCCGTCCGCAGAAAGCACCACGCCCGCGCCAATCCCACGCTCCGCCTCCAGATACGCTGTATCGCCCTTGTCTTCGTCAGTCGCCAGCCCGAAGCCCGTGGTCAGCACCTGCACCACCGACTTGGTCACGGAACCCGACAGCTGCTGCACCGATTCGCTGAACACATGCAGTGGATCGCTCTTGAGCAGCTTTGCCGACTCTGCGGACTTGGTGGGCTGCTCCGTCTGCGCGGAACCGACGGACGGCATGATTGCCAAACAAAACGCCACTAACGAAAGCAAGGTGGGACGGATTGACATGCTGGTTTTCGCGGCTTCCCGCACCTTTACTGTATTCGAGGATTCGCCCAGGTTCGTTCCCTTAACGATCTTTTGACGCTTCTTGGCAAGCGATTGGGTGCAGTAAATCATCGCCGCGGCGAGTGGCCTGCAGAGCCGGCTATCGCCGGCTCTGCCAGCGGAATCCCCCTCGCACCAGAATCGGCTGGCCGATGTTCGGCGTCGGCGTCTTGGCGATGTAGTACTGGTCGTTGGTCAGGTTCTCGCCCTGGAAAAAAATCGTAAAGCCCTTGGGCAAGGGATGCGAGACAGTGGCGCTGAGGACAAAGCAGGAGCCCAGCGGCAGCAGATTCTGATCGTCATCGAATTCGTTGCTCTCGTAGCGTCCCTGCAATGCCACCGCAAACATCTTCGGTGCTAGCCACGTTCCCTGAAAGGTGAAGATGCTGCGCGGTACCAGGGGAATTAGGTTGCCAACCAGCGCCGGATCGCGCGGGAAACTGGCGACCACGCTGTTGGTGAACTGGTATCCCGCGTTCAGCGTGATGCGGTTGGTGAAGCGGATGTCGGTGCCCAGCTGAAAGCCGATCGACTGTGTGCTGCCCAGGTTCTCCCGCATCTGCGTGATGAGAGTCGGGGTAGAGGTCAGGGTGACATTTTCCACGGGATGCTCGACGATCCCTCCAAAAACGCTGCCATGGATCGACATGCGGTTGTTCAGCATCGTGACCCGCACGCCGCCGTCGCCGCCGGAGAAACGCTCCGCCTGGAGAAAGGGATTGGCCAGAACTTCGGTGTCGCCCAGCCGATAGGAGCGGTACAGCTCGTTGAGCGTGGGCGCACGGAACGACCGATAGCCCGACGCGTACAGCACGACCCGATCCGTCAGCCGGTAAGAGGTGGTGATACGGGGATTGAAGGCGTTCTGCCCGCGATTCGGATAGTCGGTCGAGGTCTCGTGGCCGGTGACGGGAATTCGGATCGAGCTGGCGTTGTAGTTGCTCCACAGGTCCTCGCGGCCGGCCAGAGTCAACGACCAGCGCGGCGAGATCTGCACGATGCCCTCGAGAAACGAGCCCAGCGTCTCCTGCGTGCCGCCGTTGGACAAGTAGGCGGTCGGCAGATCGTGCGAGTAGGTGGTGTCGAGGCTGACGCCATTGACATAGCTTCCGTCTAATCCTGCCAGCATGGTCAAATGCGTGACTATCTGTTTTGACCACTGTGCGATCAGCCCCATCTGCTGCGTCGGAACGTGCTGCACGTCGGTCAGCGCCTCGCTGTCCTGATCGGCGGCGATGGAAGCGAAGGTTTGATGATAGTTCTGGGTTCCGCCATAGAGACGAAGTGTGAACAGGCCGGCTGCAGGGCTGTTGTAGTCGGTGCCGAAGGCCAGTTGGCGAATGGTCGTGTCGTTGATCTGATCGGGCGTTCCGTTCTGCCGGTCTTCGCCGTAGAGGTTGCCCTCCAGAAAGACGCGGCCCTGGTCTTCAATCAGCCGCTCGATCTTCGCTGTTCCGCTGCCGTACTGCACATTGACCGGGGTGTCTACCGAGCCGCGTATGTCCTGCGGAACGTCAATGTAACCATCGGTGCGGAAGCCTTCGCCGCTGCCCGACAGGTTCCACTGGCCGAATCGCAAGGCGCCCCAGCCCGAACCAAAGGGCGAGTTCTCATTGCCGTATGAAACCTCGATGTTGCCATCCGTCTGGACCGCAGGTTTCGTCACAAGATTGACTACTCCGCCCAGCGCATCGTTTCCATACAGCGCAGAAACTCCACCGGGAACGATCTGCACCTCGCTCAGCGAAGACTGGGGCACGCGCGCCCAGTAGATCCAGCCGCCAAAGGGATCGTTGATGGGAATGCCGTCCACCAGCACCAGGGCGCGGCTGGCTCCGTTGGCGCCAAGTCCCCGCAGCGACACGCCTTGCGATGTAGGATTCGCCGTCTGGCTGCCCGATCGCCGCAACAACGAAAAGCCCGGTACCAGCCGGAGTTTGTCGTCGGTCGTGAGCGGACCCCATTCTTCCAACTGCTGATCGCTCACCACCACCGCATCCGGTTGTGACTCCACGTTGTCAACGCCAGTGGGTAGGATCGACGTGCGAGTGGAAGTAACATCGAGGCTTTGCTGCACTGTGGCAGGTTGCAAAGTGATAATCAGCGGCTTGTCGCTCGCTTGCCATGCCGCGGCCGTGGTTGCAAAGCCCGGAGCGTTGACTTCGACCGTACCCGACTCACCGACAACGCCGCTGAATTCGAAGGTGCCATCCGCCTGCGTCGTCCGGCCAAAGTTTTGTCCTTCGACGTGAAGGATAACCTGGGCGCGGGCGACAACCGCGCCGCTGGAATCTTTCACCGTTCCACGAACGTCGTGAGAGGACGCGGCCCACGCAAGAACTGGCGGCGCCAGCGTGATCAGAAAACAGACCTTCGCTGTGGCGAGGCGCAGCCCTCTGTCAAATCTTTGCAGGAACATGGTATTTCGCAAGAGTGTACTAGTAAGCTGCGGAAACTCAAAGCAAACTCGCGAGTCGATTATGCCCCAGTTTGAAGTCGGGTCTGACTGGGACGTATTACACAGGTTGTCACGAGCAAGCCTCCTTTGCGCAGCGAGGCTCAGGGTCCCCAAGGCGTGCCGCTTTTGCACGCTTTGGGGTGGGAGGAATCTGGGCGGGCCGATTCGTGCCGGTGCACGAAAGGCGCGCATCCCTATAGCACCGGAATTCAAACTGAGGCACTACTCGCGCGGCTCACGCCATCCCAAACTAGCCACTGACCACTGCCTTTGTTCACCGGTCACTGAACACTTTTCGCGCCGTCCTTATAATGAGAACATCCATTACTAGGCAAAGGAGCGCTGCATGGCAACTGTCGCGGAACCAACCGCTGTTATGGACCAAACTGTTATCCATCCTCCCAAACGACTTCTATACGGACCGGGTCCCGGTCAAGTACATCCCCGGGTTTACCAGGCCATGGCGCAACCGATTGTTGGCCACCTTGACGCGTATTTCTTCCAGATTTCCAACGAGATTCAGCAACTGCTGCGCAAAGTCTTCGGCACCAAGAACGAGATGACCTTCCTGATCTCCGCCACCGGCAGCGGCGGCATGGAGACGGCGATCAGCAACTTCGTTACACCCGGCACCAAGGTCGCTTCCTTCGGGAATGGCTATTTCTGCGATCGACAGGCCGAGATGGCACGCCGCCACGGCGGCAATGTGGTTCGCCTCGAAAAACCCTGGGGCGAAGTCTTCAGCGACGAGGAAGCAGCCAACTTCATTCATCTCGAGAAGCCGCAGGTCGTTACCTACGTTCACGCGGAAACCTCATCCGGCGCGCTCCAGAAAGGCGACGCCATCTGCAAGGCCGCGCATGAAGTCGGCGCGCTGGTCGTCGCCGACTGCGTGACGTCGCTGGGCGCCCTGCCGGTTGAGATCGACAAGACCGGAATCGACATCGCCTACAGCTGCTCGCAGAAAGGTCTGAGCTGCCCTCCGGGACTCGCGCCGCTGACTGTTTCGCCGCGTGCGTTGGAACATCTGAAGTCCCGCACCACTCCCAATAGCTCGTGGTACTTCGACATCAGCCTCATCGCCGATTACTTGGTCCACTCGCATCGCTATCACCACACCGCGTCGGCGACCATGTTCTACGCGCTGCGCGAAGGTCTGGCACTGATCGACGAAGAAGGCCTGGAGAAACGCTGGGAGCGTCATCACAAGGCGCACCTGGAGTTCGTGAAGAAGGTGGAAACGCTCGGTCTCGAGATGCACGTGCCCTCGCCGGCCAATCGCATCTGGAACCTGAACACGGTCAAGGTGCCACAAGGAGTCGATGACGCGAAGGTTCGCGCCACGCTACTGAAGGAAGAAGGCATCGAGATTGCCGGCGGCTTCGGACCGCTGGCCGGCAAGATCTTCCGTGTCGGCTTGATGGGACCGCTGGCGACCAGCGAGAGCGTGCACCACTTCATGCACTGCTTCGAGAGCGCTCTGCGCGGCGCCGGCTACAAAGGGCGAATCGGGTAGAGCCGGCCTTCAGGCCGGCGTCTGGCAGGCCAAGAAAATTCGGAGCTGCGGTGATCATCCATTGATGATTACCGCAGCTCGCAGCCTATTCATTTGCGCACAACGCGGCGCTGAAGCGCCGCTCTACCCGTGCCCCCACTCAAACTTTCTCTGCCTGGGTTGCGTTTTTCGTGGCGATTCGCGTGATCTTTCTTGCACCACCCTCCCGTGATCCTCGTCACTGACGCCCAGTCTGGCTCGGCGTATGTAAGAGTCCAATCATCATACGGTTCACTGTGGAGGACATCATGCCGGTCTACGAATACATCTGCAAAGACTGCCACCACTCATTCGAATCTGTCCTCACACTGAAGGAGCACGACAGCGAAAAAATCCGCTGTCCTAAATGCAAAAGCAAGCGCATCGAGCAGGATGTGGCGGAGTTTTACGCCGTCACTTCACGCAAGAGCTGAAACGTTCGCATCGATCAGGCTAGATTCTTGCGGACACTTAAGCTGCCCTGACACGCGTGTCCGCCATCACTGACAGGCCGTTTCCGGCGCGCTAGCATCCAATGTAATCGAGGGAGGCATTCATGGCCGCGCCCTGGGCACACCGTTACGCGCAGCGCACCAAGACCGTCAAAAGTTCCATCATCCGCGAGTTACTCAAGCTAACCCAACGTCCTGAGGTCATCTCCTTTGGCGGCGGACTTCCCGCCCCTGAAGTGTTTCCGGTGGCGCGCTTTCAAGAGGCGTGCCACCGGGTGTTAGCGACCCAGGCGTCCACCGCACTGCAGTATGGCCCCACGGAAGGTTATCGTCCGCTGCGCGAACTCATCGTTGCGCACATGGCGCGATACGGCATTCTAGCCAGCGTCGACAACATTCTGGTTACCGCCGGCTCGCAGCAGGCACTGGATCTGATCGCCAAGCTGCTCATCAATCGCGGCGACCGCATTTTGGTCGAGTCACCCACCTATCTGGGTGCGTTGCAGGCCTTCGATCTGATGGGGGCCGAGTACGTCACCGTGCCTGTCGACCAGGACGGCCTCCAGACCTGCAACATGGAGCAGGCGCTGCGCTCCGGCCCGAAGTTCATGTACATCCTGCCCAACTTCCAGAATCCCGGCGGAGTCACGCTCTCGCGCGCCCGCCG
>JASHXK010000436.1 GCA_030043575.1 Terriglobales bacterium | reverse complement strand
GTGCCGCCGAGGGTGAACGACGGGCGCAGAATCAGCGGGAAGCCAATCTTGCTGCTGAAGTCGAGACCGTCTTTGAGATTGTTGATCAGCGAAGACTTCGGGACGTCGAGGCCGATCGCGGTCATCGCATCTTTGAAGAGCAAGCGGTCTTCGGCTTTTTTGATGGCGCCGAGCTGCGCGCCGATCAACTGCACGTTGTACTTTTCGAGCACGCCGCCGTCGGCCAGCTCGACCGCGAGGTTCAGCGCGGTCTGTCCACCGACCGTGGGCAGCAGAGCAAAGACGCCGGCCCGGCCGCTCTCGTTGAGCATCTCGGCCTCGACGCGGATGATCTCTTCCAGGTAGGTGCGGGTGAGCGGCTCGATGTAGGTGCGGTCGGCCATCTCCGGATCGGTCATGATGGTGGCCGGATTGGAGTTGGCGAGGACGACCTCATAGCCTTCGGACTTAAGCGCCTTACAGGCCTGAGCGCCGGAGTAGTCGAATTCGGCCGACTGGCCAATGACGATCGGCCCCGAGCCGATAATGAGTACCTTCGCGATGTCGTTGCGGCGTGGCATGGATTAAGTCTTCGTCACCATTTCTTGTTCAGCGCCAGCGCTGTCCGTAGCAGATGAATTGTCATCACGAGCGCAGCGAGGGATCTGCTGTTGAAGGGGCGCGCCTTCAGGCGCGCCGTCAAGATCCCTGGTGATGAGTGGCTTTAGCCACTGAGGAACGTCGTCTTTCAAGCTTCCTGGGAACGCCGAGCAGTAAGGATAATCAGCAGCCCGGTCGACCAGTTTTCTTCCGACCGGGTTTCGATAAATGTATTCCACGTGAATCTGATAATCGTCCGCACTTCGGATTCGATGGTCCGAAAAGCCAGTCTGCCAGATTTCCATTGGGGACTGCAGTTCCTTCTTCGCTCGAAAAGAGAATCCGCCTTTAATGAACTGAAGCGCGCGCTCCAAGGTAACCGATGGTGTAATCAGGATATGGAAGTGTTCCGGCATGAGGATATATTCGTGGAGCAAGTAGGCACGGCCTCGGTAGGAGTGCAGCGTCTGAAGGAATAGCTGAGCCCAGGTCTCATTTCGAAAGAGATTTCGCCTCTGCCAAGTTTGGGAGGTAACAAAATATGTCTCGCCTGATCTTGTCGATTGTCGAGTCGGCCTCAAATCGAAGTCCCTCAGGGGCTAAAGCCCGGTTTTACTTGTCCTCTACGGCGCGCCTAAAGGCGCGCCCCTTCAAGAATCACTTCTTCCACTCCTCCATCATCTTCACGAAATCCTTGAACAGGTAGTGCGAGTCGTGCGGGCCGGGTGAGGCTTCGGGGTGGTACTGCACGCTGAACAGCGGTAGCGAGCGGTGTCTTAATCCCTCGAGCGTGTTGTCGTTCAGGTCGATGTGCGTCAGGTCGACTTCGCTCTGTTTCAGCGAATCGGGATCGACAGCGAAGTTGTGATTGTGCGCCGTGATCTCGATCTTGCCGCTCGCCATCTGCTTCACCGGATGATTGCCGCCGTGATGTCCGAACTTCAGCTTGTAGGTTTTGCCGCCGAGCGCGAGCCCGATCAGTTGATGGCCCAAACAAATCCCGAAGATCGGCACCTTGCCCATCATCCTGCGGATGCTCTCTTGCGCGTAGGTCACCGGCTCGGGATCGCCGGGCCCGTTGGACAGAAAAACGCCATCGGGCTTCATGGTCAGCACATCCTCGGCGCTCGTCGTCGCCGGCACCACCGTCACGTTGCAGCATTCTCCGACTAGTCGGCGAAGGATGTTGTGCTTGATCCCGTAGTCGTAGGCGACGACGTGATACTTGGGCGCAGCGTCCTTCACGCCGACGACTTGCGTCGGCTCATGCGAGCGCACACCCTCATCCCACTGATAGACGCTGCGTGTGGTGACTTCCTTGGCGAGATCGGTGCCATCCATCTTCGGAATGGAGCGAGCCTTGGCGATCAGCTTCTCGGTATCGGTTTCCAGCGTCGAGATCACACCGCGCATCACGCCGTTGTCGCGCAAGTGCCGCACCAGCGCGCGCGTATCGATCTCGGCGAGCACGGGAATTTTGTAGCGCTCGAGATATTCTTCGGCAACCTCCTGCGAGCGCCAGTTCGAGCTGACGCGCGAGAACTCGCGGACGATCAGCCCTTCGATATAGGGGCGGGTCGCTTCGTTGTCTTCGGAGTTGGTGCCGTAATTGCCGATTTCAGGATTAGTGAGGACTACGATCTGGCCGGCGTAGGAGGGGTCGGTGAAGATTTCCTGGTAACCCGTGATGGAGGTGTTAAAAACAACTTCGCCGTAACATTCACCTTTTGCTCCGTAGCCTTTGCCGCGGAAGATCCTTCCATCTTCCAGCGCAAGGATTGCCTGCATTCGAACTCCGGGGAGTGGATTTTAGAGATTTTATCAGGGAATGCGCCCGGGCATAAGAGGCGTCAGAAAAGAAATCGCGCGTTGCACCATCGCTCGTGCATCGCTCGCACACTTCGCGGTCTTTGAAGAGAAATGCCCGCGACCGCGATAGCCGCGGGCCATGAGAGCTAACTTCTACGCGGCCTTCGCTTCCACGTTAACCGTGTTGGCGATTTCCGTCAGCTTGCTGTCGGCCTGGGCTTCTTCGTCCAGCGTCTGCTGCAGCAGCTTCGCCATTTCCTGCTGGCCAAGCAACTTGGCATAGGTGCGAACCGTACCGTAGCCGGCCATCTCATAATGCTCAACCCTTTGTGCGGCACTAATAATTCCGGCGTCGACCGTGCTGGGATCGCCGCCCGCCGATATGATCTCGTCGCCTTCCTTGATGACACCTTTCATGCCCTTGCAGGTTTCACCGGTAGGCTTTTCGCCCAGCATCTGGAAGATGCGGTCCAGGCGCGTGATCTGATGTTTGGTAACGCTAAGGTGCTCCTGCAGAGCCTGCTTCAACTGCGGATTGTGAGCGTGATCGATCATCTTGGGTAATGCTTCGGTGATCTGGCTTTCCGCGTCGTATAGGTCACGCAGCTCCTTAACGTACAGTTGCTGCAGGTTATCCAGTTTCATTGAGAACAAGGCCATACTGCCTCCAGAGATTTTAGAATCTGGAGTTGTGATGGCTCGTACCGAGCAGGTGTTGGTTCGGTGTGCTGAAGCTGCGAAATTTTATCGACCCCAGGCGAAGAACAGTCCCGCGAGCCAGCCCACGACGCATGCGACAACCACCAAGACGAGGATTCCTGACGCGCCCACTGCGTTTCCGGCTGCTTCCGGCTTGCGCTTCCAGGGCTTGAGCACCGATGCGGCAACCCCGATGACTAACGGGCCGACCAGCAACAGCAGCGAGTGCCGCATCTGGCTCGCAAGGCTAAGCTGCCCGGCGATGATATCCGCCACAACGATGGCGAGCATTCCTACGCTGAATACTTCCAGCCATTCCACCCTGCTCCGGGCCGTCGCAAACATCGCTGCGTTCGCTTCCATGCGTCGCGTTTGCTCGGACATCTGATGCCGACCCAGGTTTTCGGTAACTGTCCGACTGAGATCGTGCAGGGTTGTGAAAACTTGGTCAACGCCGGTGACGCCGGCAAAGTGCCGCAGCAAATCGCGGCCCGGCAGGCTCAGAACGTGTTTGACTTCGGCCGCCCGCACCACCAGTTCCTCGGCGCGAGCGGCCGTCGATATCAAAGCACGGTCCGCGTCGTTCTGCGCCGATCTGTGGGCGGTATTGGCCGAGGGGGCGGCCGCTACGATGGCAGCGACATCTGCGCTCAAACGATCAACGTCACGCAGCAGGGATATGAGCTCGGCGAACTGATCCTGCAGCGAAGAGGTCTCCTGAATTTCCGGCACTTGCTCCTCAGAGTTACCCGAAGGCTTCTGCGCTGCCGCAATGCCGCGATCTCCCCAAACCCCGATCGCATCGGCAGTCATGATCAAACGCTCGGCGAAGTCGGCAGGTGTTGCGCCGGGCATGTCCGGATAGAGCACTTGCCACAACGTCTCCCCGATCTGCTGATTCAGAACATTCCCCGACGTGATCGGAACATCTGCCCGCAACCGGACGCTCGCAAAACGAAAACATCCTTCCGGAGCCGGCGGAATCTTGCGCGGAGCGTTGAGGTCGAATTGCCGTGGTGCGAGATTCTCATGGTTCCTGGACGCAGAGCTGTCGAGAACCGTCACCTGGGGTCCGGCCACCAAGGATGCCGCGGAATAAACGGGACCTTCCAGCTCGGTCCGGACCTCTTCAGCGATGGGATCATCGCGCAAGTCGTTCCGCGCGCCTGGTGGCGCGATCAAGGTGCCTCGCGCCGGAGTCCTGACGAGCGTGCCGAAGCTGCTTTGACCTCCAAACCACGGATCGGCCAGCAACGTGCCGAGAGTGGCGGAGGATTGGTCTGACGTCCGCGCAAGTGGGGCATCAGCCACCGAGGCCTCCCGGCGCATCCGCAGCGCCTCGACCTCCTTCGTTTCCAGCCGGGACCAAAGGGTGAAAAGGTGGCGTCCATTCGCACGCTCGGGATCAAGGGAAAAAACGTAGTCAGTTCGATTGACGGTTCCGCCAGGACGCCCGTTGGAGTCGGCAATGGCGGTAAACTCAAAACCGGTATTCAGAGGAGCGGCCTCTAGATCTAACCGCGCCCACTCCTGAAACAACTCGCATTGCGGATCGCGAAGATAAATGCCCGCCGTCGGAATGCGAAACGTGTCTGCCAGCAGAAGATCTTCGGCATTCACGTCTGGCGATTTAGCGTGTTCTTGTAATGGCGCGGCCTCCTTCGGACTCTTGAAGAATCGGGGCGATGGCGCCTCAGCCTCCGGCAGGTACACAATCGCCTTGCGTGCTCGTCGCACGTCGCGGTCGTAAGCTGGAGCCTGCTGGTCGAGCATTGCCCGCTCGGGAGCGAACTCTGCGCTGCCGTCCAGCACAGAATCGAACAGGGGATTCAGCTTCCCGTCGAGCAGACGCCGTCTGATCTCGTCGAAGAGCTCGGTCGCACCACTGGTCTCACTCAAGTAATCGCGTCCCCGCTTCTGCGCTGCAAGCAGCACGGAATTCAGCTGATGCTGTCGCGGGCAGGCGATTGGCCGACGGCTGTCGAGAGCGGAGGCATAGCCCGCCAGCAGGAGTGGCCATCGAAGTTCGGCTTGCACTCGAGTCAGATCAGGATTGAACCAGTCGATCTTCGCTCGCTGCGGCAGGTCACGCCAGCCATCGGGATGCAGGCCATAGCTTTCCCAATCGGCAACAGCATCGCCCGATTCGATAATCCAGCGCGCCAGATACAGTGAGCAAAACGCGTCGAAGTCTGGTTGCTTGTGTGCAACCAGCCATAGCGCGTCACTCGTCGGCCGGCCGAATCTGTCGCGAATCAGTTTTGCTTTGTGGAGCACGGCGGCCGAAGCAGACGGAAACTGTACCTCGCCGGAGAAGTGGTGATCGATAACCGCTAGCGGTTCGTTCCTTCCCCAGCAAGTTCCGCCGACGTCGGTGACCAGTTCGTTCGCGAATAGTATTCCCGGAGTTTCCGTGCTGCTGTCGCCCCTGAGTCCGGGGGCACTGGTGAACACTGTCCCGAAGTCGACGTACCGGTACCTGAAGGCAAACGGCATTGGTTTAACTCAGAGGGAAATCCAGGTAGGGC
>JASHXK010000435.1 GCA_030043575.1 Terriglobales bacterium | reverse complement strand
TTGCCAGAATCTCTTCACTCGGTGAATCGGACTCCGATAACGGACGTAGACGTTGAAATTCGAGCAGATCAAGGCGGTATTCGGATAGTACGCCCATGACTCTGGCGCGGTATTCGGACTCGCTGGCGACGAGTGTTAGAAAGTTGACGAAAGCTCCTGTTCGAGGCGAGAGCAAGCCGCAGCCCTCACGCGGTAAGACGCCGACAACTCCGATCCAGACCACGGCTATAGACAAGCCACTGCCTGGGAGCACGGTAGTTGGCGTAATATCCGTATTGCACTCATTGTGGGGACGCCGGATCGACGTTCAGAAGCATCGCTTTTTGGGCACCACGTCCTAAGTTGTGGAATGCGGATTTAACACCAACTGAAACTTTCCGGTCGCACATACTCGCTCGCCCAGGCTGAGGGCACGTCAATGCGCCCCTTCATGACTCCTTTTCTTGTGGATCGCGGCAGCAACTAAGCGCCAGTGCACAGGGCTATCACTACACCTCCAGGTCGATTCGTGCTTTGAACAGGTTTCGGTCGGCGGAAGAGGGTGTCCCATTTTCGAGGCGCATTCGTACCCACAAGACTCGCAGCGATAGATTCCCGGAAACGGCGCGACGTCACTAGGGTTAAGCACGGTGTCGAAGCCGCTTGATGTACTCTCGCAAAAATATTTCTTCTCTTTGTAATTCGGCACTGAGGCGCAACGCTCCTTTGTTTTCAACGCAGGTAGGGAGTGTTACCAGCGCAGCGATTGTTTCACTGAATGGAAACAAGCGCCATCAGAATTTGGGACGCGGTTCCGCTGAAGAGCGGAAGTGCCGATCCTGTTTCGGTAGGTCGAGTCAATGAGTGATAAGGCGATTTTGCAACAGCCAGCTACCTTAGTTGTCGTCCTGATCGACGAAACAGCAGCCAACGAGGACGATGGCAAGCAGTTCAGGTGGGATCGCGCAGCGACTCCCGCACAGACCGGCACAGAGGTTCACATGCCACTGCAACGTCTCGTGAATAAACTTCATCGCGACCGGAAGCGGCCTAGGGCTGCGCCCTTCAACGCGCTTGCCCACCAGACTGGAACGAAAGTTAGGGTATGACCTCGAACACCGTCCCGTCATTCTGACTGCCGCCGAGGGAAGTCGTGCCGTACAGATTGCCGGTGTCATCGAAGATCAAGCCGGCGTGGAGCTGTTGCCCGTCAGTGTCACTGATGCCGAAGTTATGCAGAATGAACTCCGTCCAGCTTCCGCCGCCGTTCGACGTCATCTCGAATGCGGTGCCATCACCTTCACTGCCACCTCCTTCAGTCGTGCCGTAGAGATTCCCCGCGCCATCGAAGACCAGAGCCGCATTTGGGCCCATCCCGTCGCTGCCGCTGATGCCGAAGTTATGCAGCACTCTCTCCATCCAGCCTCCGCTGCCGTTCGGCGTCATCTCGAACACGGTCCCGTCATCCGCACTGCCACCCCCGACAGTCGTGCCGTAGAGATTCCCCGCGCCATCGAAGATCAATGCGGCGTAGGAGTATAGGCCGTCGTGGTCACCGATGCCGAAGTTATGCAGCACGCTCTCCGTCCAGCCTCCGTTGCCATTAGGCGTCATCTCGAACACGGTACCCTCACCTTCACTGCCGCCCAAGGCAGTCGTACCGTAGAGGTTCCCCTCACCATCGAAGATGAGGCCGGCGAAGGGGTTTTGCCCGTCGTGGTCACCGATGCCGAAGTTATGCAGCACGCTCTCCGTCCAGCCTCCGTTGCCGTTCGGCGTCATCTCGAACACGGCCCCGTGACCCTCACTACCCCCTTTCGAAGTAGTGCCGTAGAGATTCCCCGAGTCATCGAAGATGAGGTTGGCGTAGGGATATATCCCGTCGGTGTAGACGATGCCAAAGTTATGCAGAGTGACCTCGCTCCAGCCTCCGCTGCCATTAGGCGTCAACTCGAACACGGTGCCGTAACCTTCACTGCCCCCCGCGGAGGTCGTGCCGTAGAGATTCCCCGCACCATCGAAGATCAGGCGCGCGTGGGGCTGTTGCCCGTCCGTGCCGCTGATACCGAAGTTATGCAGCACCTTCGTCGTCCAGCCTCCGCTGCCGTTGGGGCTCGTCTCGAACACGGTGCCGCCGTTTTCACTGCCGCCCATAACGGTCGTGCCGTAGAGATTACCGGAGCGATCGATGGTCAGGCCGGCGTAGGGGTAGAGCCCGTCGTTGTTACTGATGCCGAAGTTATACAGCACTTTCTCGGTGGCCCCGCTGCTTGCCGCCAATAGGGCTACAGCCAAAGCTGCGAAGGTTGTCCTCAACCCGAGCGAAGGTCTGCGGGCTTGCATGAGTTCTCTCCTGTCGGGCAAGTTCAGAACCTTATAAATTGAGTGACCCGGTTCTCGCAAATTAATTCTTTGGCATTGATTCCTTTATCGAGACATCACCACTGTGGCGATGGCGAGCAACAAGAATCTGCATGGGAAGCTGACGATCGGTTTGGATTTGGGGGATCGGTCGAGCTGGTACTGCGTGCTGGATGAGAGCGGTGAAGTTATCCGCGAGCAGAAGCTGAGCACGACGGC
This sequence comes from Terriglobales bacterium, assembly GCA_030043575.1. Classification (GTDB taxonomy): domain Bacteria; phylum Acidobacteriota; class Terriglobia; order Terriglobales; family Acidobacteriaceae; genus Bog-257. Next base: position 4,908 of record JASHXK010000435.1, on the reverse strand, counting down.
TAAGGCGATGCAGGAAGTATTCGCGGCGGTGCCACCCAGGCGGATGGCATTAGAAACGGGGATGCACTCGCCGTGGGTGAGCCGGCTGCTGAGCGAGCTGGGCCATGAAGTGATCGTGGCGCACGCTCGCAACGTGCGACTGATCGGGGAGAGCCGGCGCAAGGATGATCGACTGGATGCCCGGACGCTGGCCCGACTGGCACGCATCGACCCGCAGTTGGGCTGGCACCGGTGAAACACCGCAGTCGTCAGGCGCAGGCCGACCTGATGGTAATCCGAGCGCGCGCCAGCCTGGTGCGAGCCTGCACCTCGCTGGTGAACACGGCGCGAGGACTGACCAAGTCGTACGGCGAGCGCATACGGGGATGTAACCCGCGCAACCTGGACAGGGAGAAGATGCAGAGCTAAGTTTTTCGATTACCGCGCCGAGCACGATGTAACCGCCGTTGGAATACTTGTGTTGCGTCCCCGGCTCGAACTCCAACGGCTCAGCGGTCAAACTTACTACGATTACATGCGGGAAAAGATCTTCCTGCCATTAGGCATGAAAGATACCGACTTTTATGAGGTGGATGCCGTCGTCAGGGTACTGATCTAATGGAATTAGATCAGTACCGTCGTCAGCAATCGCGCCTCCGGCTATACCAAACAGGGGGTTGTGGAGAGCGCGTATCGCAGAAACAACGTCTATGAGCTGCCGGCCCGGGGCTCATCGGCTGGTGGCGGATACTCCACCCTCAGTGACTTGCTGATGTTCGGCAACGCTGCCGCTCAGGGGAAGATCCTGGTTCCTGATTTTCGCGACGATGTGCCCGCGGCGCCCAGTTTACCGTTTTCCGTGCGACGTGGTATTGGTTTCGCGGGAGGATCGCCGGGCGTGAACGCGATCCTGGAGACAGGTTTGCCGGGTGGTTACACCTTGATCATTCTGTCGAACTACGATCCACCGTCAGCTGAGCAACTCTCGCAGGATGTCCACGGATAGATGGGGCTGCGAAGGAATTAGCACGCCATTACGCTCATCCTGAAACAGCGTTACTCACTTACACGATGAAGGATGATGACCACCGGCTGCTCAGCGCCGGCATCATGTTCCGCATACATTAAAGTCATTACCTCCGGCGACACCTCTCCCTCTTCCGTATGGAGAATCCTCCAGCCGGATTAGTTGTATAAGCAGATATTGCGCCAACGGATCACGCTTCCCATTTAATATTGGTCGCTAAGCCTTGCAACGCCTCTAGATATGGACCTTAAGCAAAGTCTATTTCTTTCGGGATGGTGCGCGTCTCGATGATTGCTGGGTACTTCTCGTTCAGCAGGAACCCCAGGCAGAAGGCAGCGATCCGGGACCGACTGTTCATCACTTGCTTCCGCAGCAACTAACTGCCTGTATCCAGGTGCCACCCGACATTCACCCACCTACCGTCCCGGAACACGAACATTTCCGTGGCGCGGCCGGAGATCGTTGTTCGCTTGTCGGCCATCTCTGTCTCCAGCGTGAACTTTGTATAGAGGATTGCCGTGCGACCGTAAGCCTGAATCTCGGTTTGCGGGAAATCGAGTCGTACGAGTTTTCCACCCTTTGCGGCAAAACTTTTTGCACCAGCGAGTTCATCGTCGCGCGTTTGCCATTTCTCGCTTGCCTCGATGGCGATCAGCTCGGGCGGGAGCAATTCGGCCAGCTGCGGCGTATCGTTTGCAAACCACGCTCGCCACACCGCTTCCCGCACTGCCAGCAAGCTTTTCTTCTCCTCAGAGCCTATCGGCCTGAGAGTTTCCATCGCAGCGGCAATCGAATCCGGATGCAATTGTGTATCGGACCCAACTTGGTTCCAGGCGCCGTCGAGCTTAGCGTAGACGTCGAAGACACGGAGTTTTTGGGTGACCGATCCGCCCGGAAAAGCATAGGTTACGTCGGCAACATAGGGGACAAGGGCGACGTCGCCATAGAAGGTGACGTCGAACTCAACTATCTTGTAAGCCGCGATCCGGACAGGCCCGTTCAAGTAACCATCCACGTCCTTCATATAGGCGTCGATTCCGCGAATGGCGGTCGCGGAGGAGGACTGGAAACCAATCCACGCAGGAGCGTGGGTCGCGCGGATTGTGGCGGCATCCTTGTCGCTGTAAGCCTGGAAAATCTTGATGATGTGCGCCCGGATGGCCTCACGATCCACCTGTCGAGCATCTGCAGAGGCTGGCTGCAGCTGCTGTGCGTAGGAAGGCGCGGCCGCAAAAAGCGCCAGGACGATCAGGATCGGGGTTGCGAGCTTCATTTTGGACTCCTTCTGCTGACGCATTCCCAGTATCCCCCAGAAAGCGTCTCTTTGTGCAGGCGAAGGCGCCTCGCACGCTTCATGGCACCGTAGTAACAGCTCGGAGGAATCAGTGCGGCAGGAATTTTTCTCGGACTTGCCTATCCCCTCAGGCTGCAAGACGTGCTGCGAAAGTTCGGGGCGGTGCCTTCTTTCCTCCAGCTGATTAGGGTTACACAGCAACTCGGAAGCCAGTTCGCAGGTGCCGCGAAGCGCTTAGCCAAGAAGGAACATGATGATTTGGCCCGCTACTTCGAAACCGCATGATGTCCAGAGACGAAACACCTTGTCCGCCAACGGACAGGCATCTCCGCCCGCGGGATCGTCGACATACAGGGACAGGACGCCCTCAGTTGTGATATGCGGATTTTGCGCCAACTATCCCGGGAATAGCAGGGTAAGTGCCGCCAGATCGGAATGGCGTATGGGGTTCCAATTGGAGAAGCCCTTCTTATACGTGACTTAGGCGTGTCGCCCCTTGCTTAATGTGCAACACCCGCCCCGTACCGAGCACGTCTCTCTTCTCGGCTGAGAGCACATCAACCTCACCTGAGGACAGCATGACTACACTTGGCGCACGGATAAAGGGGCGTCAATTCGAACACCGTCCCCTGGCTGTAAGCGCCGCCTACGACGGTCGTGCCGTAGAGATTGCCGACGCCATCGAAGATCAGGCCTCCGGAGGGATACGTCCCGTCCCCGCCATTGCCGAAGCTATGCAGCACCGTCTCCGTCCAGCCCCCGCCCGCTGTGGGCGTCATCTCGAACACCGTCCCGACACCGTAAGCGCCGCCCTCGCCGGTCATGCCGTAGAGATTGCCGACGGCATCGAAGATCAGGGCGGCGGAGGGAAGAGCCCCGTCGGTGCCGTTGCCAAAGTCATGCAGCACCTGCACCGTCCAGTTCCCGCCGCCCGTGGGTGTCATCTCGAACGCCGTCCCTTTGCCGGACGTGCCGCCATAGCTGGTCGTGCCGTAGAGATTGCCGATGCGATCGAAGATCAGGCCGGCCTCGGGATAACACCCGTCCGTGCCGTTGCAGAAACTGTGCAGCACCTGCTCCGTCCAGCCCCCGCCTCTCGCGGGCGTCAACTCGAACGCCGTCCCGTTGTAGTAGTAGCCGCCATATGAGGTGGTGCCGTAGAGATTGCCGGCCGCATCGAAGATCACACCGGCAGCGGGATAGTACCCGTCGGCGCCGTTGTCGGTAAAGCTATGCAGCACCTGCTCCGTCCAGCCTCCGTACTGGTTGGGCGTCAATTCGAACACCGTCCCGCCCTCGCCACCAGTGCCGCCGGCGTAGGTCGTGCCATAGAGATTGCCGGCGGCATCGAAGATCAGGCTGCCATTGGGCTCCTCCCCGTCCGTGCAACGCCCACCCTGCGGGCAGAAGCTGTAGAGCACCGTCTCCGCCCAGTTGCCGCCTCCGATGGGCGTCAACTCGAACACCGTCCCGCAGCCGACGTCGCTCCCGAAGGCGGTGCAGAATTGACCGCTGCCGGTGCCGCCCGCCCAGGTCGTGCCGTAGAGATTACCGGCGGCATCGAAGATCAGGCCGGCGTTGGGCCCATCCCCGTCCGTGCAATCTGTCTGGGAACAGAAGCTGTAGAGCACCGTCTCCGTCCAACCTCCACTCCCGTTGGGCGTCAACTCGAACACCGTCCCGTAGCCGTAAGCGCCGCCGGCTGCGGTAGTCCCGTAGAGATTGCCGGCGGCATCGGAGATCAGGGACCTCGGGTGAGCCCCGTCCCCGCCGCCAAAGCTATGCAGCACTTTTTCGTTCCAGTTGGTAGCCGCCCAGGTGCTCGTCACCAACAGGGTCACAGCGAAGATCACCAGGGCAGCTCTCAATCCGATGGAAAGTCTCTCGTTTCGCATGAGATGTCCCCCTTGATGCGGGAGCGTCGGTGAGCAGAACGGCGGCCGGCGGGCCGCCGACCGGCACGACGCAGCCGTCCATATACATTGCGGACCTGCAAGATAAGTGTCGAAGGAGAGCTAGGGCAGATTCAAGACATTTCTTCCTGTCTTGGTCCACGGATCCCGAATTGGAAAGGACCAAGACGGGTTGGCTAGCGAGAACATTCGTCGTCAAAACCCCGTCCGGACCTCAATGAGCGCTATGAGTTGCTGTTGAAAAAGTCGATTGAAACGGGGATGTAGAGTGCCCGATTTTCTTTCACTGACACTCTTGTGTCCTTTCCTTCGGTTCCGTTATTAGTTCGAGGCCGGTATCGGTTGCGGCCGGGCAGCAAGGAACCGGACCAACCGTTTCAGATTCTGTGCTACTGCTGCCAGGTAAAACTGTTCGCGCACGAACTTGATCCGGCGCAGTGACCTGACCGATCTTTTGTACCAGTTGGAAAGTTAGTGTAGCGCCTTTTTCGAACCTAGTGATCGGCCCAGTATTTCTATACCAACCCTGGAGTTAGTCTTCGGCTGGTTTAGGTTGCAGTCAGTACGCGGCTAGCCGCGTACTGACTGGCGAACTCGCTAGGCGTCCTTTCTCCGAGAGATCGATGAGGACGACTCTCATTGTATTCTTGCCGCCATGTTTCGATCAGCCGCTTTGCTTCGGCCAGGCTCCCGAA
>JASHXK010000434.1 GCA_030043575.1 Terriglobales bacterium | reverse complement strand
GGCGGTGACCAGAGTGCCGGTGCCGTTCGCTGAGCCGGCATCGACTTCGTTACTGGCGTTGGCGTAGTCGAGCGGCGCGAGCGAGCCGGCCACGTAACTTCCCGACAGCGAGGCGTTGGAGAATGGGCCGCCGGTTTGCGGCTCGAGCTGTCCAAAGATGGTGTTGCTGCCGGTGCCGATGAGCATGCCTTTGTTGGCGGCGTAGAGATAGCCCACAGGGCACCCGCCGGTGCATTGCAGGCTGAACGCGCCGTTGGAGGCGACGGTGTAGGTTCCCTGCTGCGGCTGGTCTTGCGTGATGGTTCCGGCGAGGTCTTCATCCATGGCGGTCACACTGAAGCTGCCGCTGCCGTTAAAGCTGACGATGTTGGCCACCGACTGATCGAGGCCGTCGTCGCTGTTGATGTCCTGCATATAGCTGACGGCGGTGCCATTCAGCGAACTCTTGCTGAAGGTTCCGCTCTGTAGCTGCACGTCGCCCACAACCTGGGGCACGGGTGCGGCGTCCATCTGCTCCATTACGAGTTCGGTGCTGGAGACCACGTAGATAACTTCATCCGTGTTGCCGTTGTTGCTTTGAATACTGGCGGTGGCGCGGCCGGTGGTCGCATTGACCGCTGACACCGTTCCCGAGAAGGTGCAGGTTTGATAGCTGCCGCCGTCGTTGATGTCACAGGTGCCGTTGCTGACCGTGCCGCTGCTGAGCGCGAACTGGCCGACATCGACAAAGCGCTCGACTTGCTGGCTGGAGTGCACGGCATGGCCGGTGACACCGAAGACCCAACTGCCGTTGATGGCGCTGAGCGAGAAGGCGCTGGGCGTGGCTTTGCGCAGCACGCCGGCGCCGCGGCTGCCTGTGCCGGTGGTGTCGTCGTACTCGATGATGCGGCCGTTGCCGGTGGAGTCGAGCACGAAGGCGAACGTCATGGTCTGTTGCGGACTGAGTTCGACGGAGAGCGTGTTCAGGCCGTTGGTGGCGATGAAGTAGGCGCCGCTGAAGGTCGAGGTGGAGGGCGAGCCGCTGGTGGAATTGCTGTCGAGGACGCCGCTGGTGATGGCGCCATTGCCGTTGGAAATGAAGCTGCCGGCCAGCGTCCAGGCGCCGGAGGAGTTGAAACCGTGGAGGTAAAAGACATAGTTGCCCGAGAGCAGTCCGGGATTGCCGCCGCCTTGCGCGATGACGATGCTGAGGGACGCGCTGGCGGTAACGGGTGGAGTCTCGCTGTCACTGACCTGGACGGTGAAGGAGGATGTGCCGGCGACGAGCGGCGTGCCGCTGATGGTCCCGGTGCTGCTGTTGAGCACCAGACCCGCGGGCAGGCTGCCGGAGGTGACGCTCCAGGAATAAGGATAGACGCCGCCGATGGCTGCCAGTGGCGCGGAGTAGGAGGCGCCGGTGGTGCCGCCGGGCAGCGAGGTGGTGGCGACGCTTAAGGGAACGGCAGCGCTGATGGTGATGCTGAGCGATTGGGTCGCAGTCGCGGGGGTATGTTCGGAATCGGAGACCTCGACGGTGAACGTGGATGTGCCTCCGCCGATGGGCGTGCCGCTGATGACACCGGTACCGGGATTGAGACTCAGACCGCTGGGCAGAGTACCGCTGGTGACGCTCCAGGTATAAGGAGTGACACCGCCGGTGGCAGCCAGGGCTGCGTTGTAAGGCCAGTTCTGCTCGCCCGAAGGCAGCGAGGCGGAGGTGATGATGAGCTGCGAGAGCGCGCCGGCGACGGTGATCGGCAGGCCGGTGGCGACGCTGGCCGGCGGCGATTCGGAGTCGGTGACCTCCACGTTGAACGAATAGTTGCCGGTCGCGGCCGGCGTGCCGGAGATCGTTCCGGTTTGCGGGTTGAGCGTGAGGCCGGTGGGCAGGCTGCCGGAGCTGACGCTCCACGAATAAGGTGGCACGCCGCCGGCAGCAGCCAGCGTGGTGCTGTAGCTGTAGCCCAACGTGGCGTTGGGCAGTGTAGCCGTCGTGATGGTCAGCGGCTCGATCGGCGCGAAGTAACTGAAAATGTCGAGGATGAGATTGGTGGGGTTGTAGGCGAAGGCATCGACATCGCCGTTGAGCGTGGGAACGATGGCCATGTTGGAGGTGACGGCGCCATCGTAGGCGTTCAGGGTGGAGACCAGCGGCATGCCTTCGGCATCGGGCCAGAGGGTCAGATAACCCATGGGGCCGTTCTGCGGTATGACGGTCGCGTTGAAGACATAGGCCAGCGCCGCCGGGACATTGCAATTGCTGCCGAGCACGTTGACCGGGATCATGCCGCTGAAGGCGCCGCTGCCGGGCGGACGGGTGTCGAGCACGCGGCAGGGCGTGATGGGATAGAGCGCGAGTCCGCTGGGGGTGTCATTGTGGATGGGCAACAAGGGCATGGCGTAGTTGCCGGATGCGAAGTAGCCGTTGATGTCGATGATGACATCGGTGGCGTCGCTGGCGTAGACGCTGATGGCGCCATCGGTGCCGCCAGGCACCAGGGCCGCATTGGCGACGACCGTCCCGGTGGGCGCGTTGAGGGTGGAGACCACCGGCATCTGCGATTCGCCGGTGGGCCAGACGGTGAGATAGCCGAGCGTGGTCTTGGGCACAACCGTGAAGTTCAGCGAGTAGGCTTGGGCGCCGTCAGGAATGTCGCAGGCGCTGGCCAGGATGGGGAAGTCGCGGGTCTGATTCTTGCTCAGCGAAGGACCGCCGAGCGGGCCGGTGACGCCGCGCGTGTCGGCAACACGGCAGGGCGTGAGCGGGAACAGTCCCAAGGTGGAGGTGGTGGCCGGCGCGAAGTAGCCATCGATGTCGAGGATGACGTCGGTGGTGTTGGTGACGTAGACGCTGACCGCACCGTTCGTGCCGGCGGGAATGATGGCGGCATTGGCTTTGACGCGGCCGTCGTAGGAGTTCAAGGTCGAGACCACGGGCTGCGTCTGACCGGTTGGCCAGGCGGTGAGGTAGTTGAGCGAGCCGCGCGGCACCACGGTGACGTTGAGCGAATACGCCGCGGCGAGGCTGGGAATGTTGCACGCGCCCTGCGGAATGGCGAAGCTGCGCGAAGTGTTGGCGCCCATCACGGGGCCGCCGAAGGGGCCGTTGGGCTGGCGCGTGTCGACGACGCGGCACGGGGTCACGTTGACCAATTGCAATGCGGTTTGCGAATGCAGCGAGATGGAGAGAGTGAGCAGAACGAAGATCAGGAACAACCACGGGGACCGACTGCCGGATGTCATAGATGCGCTCCTTGACCTGCTGGCGCAACGGGGGTAGGACCGATTGGGCCACGACAGGATGGCCGGGCTCGCACCGGCCACGCTCAATCACATTGTTGAGCGCTGGAGGCGGGAAGGGTTAGAGAGGAGTTCACAAGAAAGTGTGATGGAGTTCGGGAATGGGGACGGGTGCCAAGTTGGGAGCGATGGTTGCCCGGTCGTGTGAGGCGCCGGCTTAGGCGCGCACCTGGGCGAGGATGGAGTGGACGGTATTCAGGGTGTGCTGCGCGGAGAAGATTTCCTTCAGCTTGTCTTGCAATTCGGCTTCGAATTTTGGCGAGTGGGTGTTGTTGATGTACCGGACATTGAGGGGATAGAAGTTGACGCCCGTGGGTGACCTGGAATTGTTCGTAGCGATAGGAGAGCGTGGGAGCGAGTAGGAAAAATGAGTGAATAAATAGGTTGCCGGTAGTGCTGCTGACTATCTCACCCTTGACCAGCTCCTTAGTCTTCTCGCCCAGCAGCGCAGCCTGCTCTTTTAAGAATAGAGATGGGAGTGACTAGATTCGAGTCGGCAATGTTGGTTGGCCAAAGATCGTCCAGGCTGGGATGGAAGCGCGCGAACAGGGTGATGTGTCCGCAGACGCCGGGGACGTAATGGTAGTGCTGCGGCGCGTCGTTGATCTCTTCGAGGAAGCGCGCCGTGTGCAGCGCCGACTCGGCCAGGATGATGACGTCAACATTCTCCAGCCGCGCCAGCCGGCAAAGTAGGTCGCGGCGTTCGGATTTGTTCAAGTTCCAGAAGAGAAACTTGGGCATGGAAAACCAGTGGCCAGTGGCCAGTGGTCAGTGGCTAGTGGCTAGTTTCTCATGGGTGTCTACTCGGCGACAGACCATAAATGTAAGGACAGCTAGGTAGTAGCTCTGCTCCCCCAGATAGCATGTGTGGATAACTCGCTAACAGCACCACCTCAGAGCTATTGACTGAATGCCGAACTACCTTTAAATTTCGTGCACGCTCGCAACCGCATACTCGAAGAGACATATAACGTCGGGTGCAGCCACTTTCGTCTCTTAACCGCTCCCCTGCCCCGCCTATAACCGCTGTCAACTTACATCCTTGCTTTTACTTTGCTGCCCGTGGTGTGCGTGGAATTGGACGCCATAAGGGTCTTTCCATTCGTTAGCTGCGAGCAGCACTAGATAAGTGTCAGCGATATCTGCTCGCGAGGTCGCGGGCGTGTCTCTTGGCACAGGTTCGGGTAGGTTACGCTGCGGACGGCAGCACCTGTAGGTCGTGGCTTCGAACGAGGGCGAGTGCGGATTGTTGAATTTCATCGAGCGGCGTTTCGATTCGGAACGCTGAAGCCGAATTGATGCGGTTTCCCGATTCAGAGCTTGACTCTGCCGGCCTGGGCTCCGAGACTTTCGACTGAAAGGGAGTGTGCGCCAGCTCCTTCCCCCTCCTGCCACGGCACGCCCACGTGCCTGTCCCCGAGCGAGCTCGAAGGAGCCAACCACCTACTCCTTAGCTGGCGAGGGCAAAAGCGCAGCCGTCGCCCCCAAGCTAACGCGGACGACCGCTCCCCGTTCGCTGCCGTAATGAGGCAACTCGATCAACAGGGAAGAGAACTGGGGACAGCCACTGGGCCAAATCCGGCGGGGCTGATACTCGGCCCTGCACCATCGCTAGAAGGAGACTTATGACACGCATTGCGCGGTATTCCAAAGCGTTGTTAGCCGTCATCGTGTTTTTAACTTCGGGTATGTGCGTTGCGATGGGACAGTCCGAGCAGGGTGCACCATCGTCTCAAGCTGCCTTGCCAGCGGCTCCGGCCAGCTGTGCGCCAGGTGCTGCCTGCATCACGTCCATCTTGCCGAACCCGGCCGTTCCGGGGGATCCGGTGGTGATCAATGGAACTAATTTTGGCTCCCCACAAGGAAGCGTTACCTTCGGCGGCATCAGGGCTGACATCAAAGACTGGAGCCCGACCACTGTTAATTTAACCCTGCCCAACCTCCCTGGCGGGGCTGCGAATGCGGTCGTCACCCCCAACGTCGGCAATGCCTCGCCCGCTTTTGCTTTTAGTGCAGTCACTGCGGTCAGTATCACGCTGAACCCGTCGTTGATCAGGCCGGCTAATGGGAAGCTGCCGGCCTCAATCAGCCTTGGTGTTCTCGAAGACAACTGTGATGATAAGCGCGGTCTCGACCTTTCCCAGGGCGGCAGCGCGCCCTACGCCGTTGCAGTGACTGGCTCCGGCTTATCGGCAACCGGCAAGCCGAAGGTCGGCAAGTGTTCTATCACCACTACCCTCACGATTGACCCGAATACCCCGGTCGGAGATTACCAAGTTTCGCTACTCAACAAGGACCAGAAAATTGTTGGCAGCGCCAGGATGTCTATCATGGACAGCACCGCAGGCCCGATTCCGCCGGGAATCGCACCTCAGGTCGACGTGATATGGGAGGTGATGAGCCAAAAGAATTGCGGTGACGTTTTTGGAACCCGCGTCGCCGCCTCCGACTACTGTATACAAATCAAGATCGGCAACGACTCCGGCTACGCCATTCAGCTCGCCGGCATAGGTTTCAAAACAAAGCTTAACGGGATTTCTGGATCACCCGACGTTACCATCGCCAACAGCAGCTACGCGTCAACCAGAGCAGTGTTGCAAAACCAGCAAGCATACTCCGGACGAAACATCGTCTACCACGGCCTGCAATCGGTAGGCTTGATTATGGCGGCATTTATCCCCTTCTTCGGTACACAACATGCCAACGGTACCATCAACAACGCACGTAATCATTGGAGCACGCTGTCATCGATTGTGAGCGGTCCCGTCGTGAAGGGGTTCGATACCGTTTGGCCGGATCCGGCTATTGCTCAACTGACCAATTTGGATGACCAAAGCTTTCGCGACAGTATGGTTATTCAGAACAACACACAGATACAGACTGTAGTCTTCGTCGAGAAACAAGCCCTGACTTACCAACTCAAGAAGCTCTATCAGGACAGTCCCAACTTGAGGACCGATCCCAATACGTCAAACAACACCGACAATGGCAACCCGTCAGATTCGCCTTCCCCAAACAAGACTGGGACGACGGATGCTAGCGGTACCGGCGGCGGCCAAACCAGCGCCGGCAAAAGCAAGCTCTCGTCAAAAGAAGCTCTAAACGTCTCTACCGTGGATAACTCGAGAAATAGTCGTCGTCCGTTCTTCCCGCGGGCCGGGAGATTCAATCCTCTATCTGTCAAGCTGGCCTTAGGGAGCGTTGTCATCGTAGGACAGCAGATTCAGTACCTGCAAAGAATCCAGATTCAGAGCAACGCAGCGCCTGCCACAACCTCAGTCCCAACCATCAATAGCATCACTCCCACCTGTGCTGCCGTCGGAGATTCGATTACTCTTGCTGGAGCGAATTTCGGGGCTGCTCAGAACGATAGCAGCGTGAAGTTTGGTGACACTCCGGTAACCAACATTCAGGCGACGGATTGGTCGGATAAATCGATCAAGCTAACCGTGCCCAGTGTAGCGCTTGGCCCGGTTAACATCGTGGTTACGGTTGCCGGCAAGGACAGCGCGCCAGCCGCCTTTGGCGTAGGTACGAAAGGCGCTCCCTGCATCGCTAACATATCTCCTGGTACGGGCGCTCCCAATGATTCGGTAACCATCACTGGAAGCGGTTTTGGAACCTCAGTGGGACCGATCACCTTTGGCGGCGTAGCTACGACCCCAATCACCGCTTCCAACTGGTCAGACACCTCCATTAAATCTGTTACCGTCCCCTCGGTAGGTCCCAGCACAGTTCAGGTAGTTGTGACCGCCAACAAAACAGCCACCGCTCCCTTCAATTTCACCATGAAGTGTCCGTCCACCGGACCCTGCATCACCACGCTGTCATTACCCAGTGGGACAGTGGGTACCAGCGTGGCCATTACAGGTCAGAATTTCGGCACCAGCCAGGGCACGAGCACGCTGACGTTTAACGGCACACCAGCTAAACCCAAACTCGCCACTGACTGGACAGACAACCTGATTACAGTTCCGGTTCCTCCCGGCGCAAAAACAGGACCAATCGTGATAACCGTAGGCCCGACGAAAAGCCCGCAGGTTAACTTTACCGTTCAGTGATAGCCGGAGTAACAGGGGACGCCTCAACCTGTTACTCCGTTTGATAATCCAAATTTCGATTTATTGGGAGACTGTCTATGCCCTTCGCCGGATTCGATCGTGATGACTATCCAGGTGACGCCGTGATGCAGGCGATCATTCAAAATACAAACTTAAGCTGGTGCGGCTTCTATCTCGCTCCGGCTCCGTACCATGGTGATGCGTCGTGGATGACAAAGCTGGCGTTCCTTCAGGGTTTGGGCTATGGTATAGCGCCGCTTTAC
>JASHXK010000433.1 GCA_030043575.1 Terriglobales bacterium | reverse complement strand
GAAGCCAACGTTGACATTGGCGAGTCGCATCTTCCCGAAATGGGCTTCGCTGAGTCGCCCAGCGACGAGTAGCGGCATTAACCCCGGCTCAATTCACGGTGATGGTCTGCTGCTTCCAGGCTGCTAGTTGTAGTAGGTCGTCCGGATTATGTGGAAAGCCACTCCGTTCGCGATCAAGATGACGGCCAGCGCGATTCCGGCGAAGACGCGTGGATTGAGGCGGGCCTTGGTGTTCGCGAGCAGAATCAACGCGGGAAAGGCCAGCGGGATCCAATATCGCCCTTGGGACAGTACGCGGAATCCCGGCCAAGCAGCCGGCACGCCGAGAACGACGATGGGCGTTTCCAGAACCCATCCTGCAGCCAAAGTGTTGGCGGCTCCGGCCGCGACGAACAGAAGAAGCATGCCTCGCGCAGGCCAGGTAAGCTTCGCGTCGTAACTTTGCGTCGTGGCGGACGCAACCAGCAAAGCCAGGTACAGGCATACCAGCCAGCCCGGCAGCGATACGCTAAGCCATCCGAAGCGCCCCACGATCTCTGTCGACTTGGCACGGATATAGTGAAAATCTGTGACGGTGCGAAGGAAGATCGAAGCTGTTTCCACCGGATGTTCGCGAAGGAAACGAATATTGCTGTGAACGTCCACCACGTACGCCCGCATCATCCGGGCCTCGGCCAGACGCTCGAGATTAGCCTGATTCAGATGCTGCCAAAAACCTACGCACAGGACGGTGAGCAGCGTATACGCCGCAATTGCCAACCAGCGATTCCGGGGCGAACCAAACCTCGCTGACGGAATCACGAGAGGCAGTACAACCACGGCCGGCAGGCTCCTGGTGAGCGCGACCAGAACAATCAGCACCCCCAGCACCAGATATTGGCGCACACCAATTGCTTCCGGTTGCCTGCCGAACGCCAATCGGAAGACGTAGGCGCAAAGCAGAAAGGCCAGGGCGAAGCTCATGGAATCGGCCGAGACCGAAGCGGCCTGATGCATCACCATCGGCATCAATGCGACGCAGAAGAGAATCCATCTGAGGTGAGGAAGCAGGCGCAAGGCGAGGAAAGTCAGCGCAAGATAGACAGCCAGATTACTCACGCGGCTCAGGTACATCAATTCCAGTGGTGACAAGCCCACGTGACGTCCTAAGTTAAGAACCAGGGATGCGGGCACATAGGGAAGACAGAAATAGAGATTCTGGTTAACGAATTCGTCCAGAGATCTTTGCCGGCCATTTCCCGCCATTACGAAGGGATCGAACGGTATTTTCAGCGAGGGTCGCAGATCGGCGATGGAAATCTTTCGGTGTCGCTCAAGCCAGGGAGGGAACGACTCGTTCAACTGGGCGAAGCTCTGGGGGATGTCTACATCGGGAGAGGCGACGCAGACTCCCCGCGAAACGGAATAGAGTCGGGCAAAGTGTGAACCCTCGTCCGCAACCTGCAACGGAGGCATCATGAAGGCATAGAGCAAACCGATGACCGCTCCCACTACCAAAAAGAGAGTTGGGAGATGACGGTCAGATGGATGCGTGCCATCGGTACAGCCGGCATCATGCGCGACGGCGGCTACCGTCTGGTTCTTGGCGCCTGAGTCTCTGTTCCACCAGTCGCGCTTTTCGTCAGCCATGATGCGAGGCCCTCGGGCGCTTAACTTGAATACTGTTCTAGCTCGCACTTCGCAGCGTCGCAGGCCCTTGGCTGCGGAGATAGAGCCGAGGCGCTGGGAGACGCCCCGATACTACACTCTCAGGCTGGCATCGGTTTGCCGTCGCCGCTGGATTGGCAATCCTGGCGAAGCTCGGCGCTCGATTCCGGCCAGTTCCGCACACTCTGCGGGGGCTTCTTGCTGCCTGCCGCAATGTCGGAAGGCAAATGAGCCTTGGTGATCTGTCGTTGCCGGCTATCGGGACGCTCTTCCGATAGAATTCCGGCCTCCAGGAAGATCTCAGCCAGGGCATCCAGCGCCTCGCAAAACCAGCGCCGCACGCCAAACGGCGATCGCTGCAGCATCTCGGCCACCTCTTCGGGAGAGAAATCGTAGAGGCCGACCAGGGTCATGATCTCGGCATGGTCGTCACTCAAGCGCGCCAGGCAGAGCTCAATGTCGCGAGCAAACACCGCCTGATCTTCGAAGCTGGGAATGCCGTGATGCGAGACGCGAGCGCGAAAGAACTCGCGGCCCAGCAGGGAAGGCAAGCGGCCCACCTGGCAGGAAAGTTCGAAGTAGTGCCGCACCAGCGCCAGCGTTTGACCGCGGAAGCACAGGATTTCCGGGCGCGGCTCGATCTCGTCGCCTTCGCTGGCTGGCGCCGCTTCGTCCTCCTGCACGGCCAGCATTTGCGCTTTGTAAGCTGCGATTCGGGAGAATCTCATGATAGCCTCCCGCAGGGCGAAGCGAACTCTGCTTCGAGGTCGACCGGGAACGGTCGTGCTACCGGCAGTTTCGGTTTGCGGAAACGCAAGCGACGGCCCGGATCGCCGGGAATCGAATGGCTGGTTAAGATCTGGCCGCACGGTTCGCAATAGGTTTCCCCTGATTGCGAACGGCGTAGAACCAGCGATCCGCAGCGCTCGCAATACTTGAGTTCGTAAGTGATCTCCTGCATGGTTAGACCCCCTGTAATGTCTACGAAGAACGAGCCCCGCGATGCGCCTCTCTAACGATCGGAAGACGCATGCACAGGGCTCGTTTCAGTTACGATGACCTGCCTGTTTATTTGCCTGCGCGGACAACGACGGCGGGTATCCAGCGGCAAAGTCAAGAATAGGATTGCGGGTTCGTCGCCGTGGTACGCTCTCCGGTATCAAGGAATCATTCGCGCCTCTCGTCGACGAGTGAAATAACCCTCTTCATAACCGGACTTCAGGATCTGGCCGTTTTGCACGACCACGCACAGCCGGCCGGAGAAGCCCAGGCTTTGGAGAAGCTTCTCCATGGCGGCAGAGAGGAGTTCGGCTTGTTTGATTTTGCGGCGAAACTCCGCAAAGGTTTGCTCTTCGGTGATCGGTTCTGTGTCCTTCATTGCTGGTTACCTCGGCCAGCGCACAGAACCCGGGGACGCTTCCAGTCTGGCAAAAAGAATTATGGGAAGTCAATAAAAATATTGCTTTCGGCATACGACTAAAGTAGATGTATTTCTTTTAGAAAAATCACGTGACCCTCCAAGATCTGCAGGAGCAGCTCCGGGTACACATCCGCGCCCGTATCGGGCGGGGCGAACTGACCGGGGTCGGCCTGGCCCGTGCCGCCGATTTCCCCCAGGGACACCTCTCCAATTTTCTCAACGCGCGCCGTGGTCTCAGCCTGGAGTCGATGGACCGCCTGCTGGATACGCTGGGCATCGGCATCCTCGATCTCCTGGAGACGAAGGAGATTGCGGAGCATGTTGAGTTGCCCGCAAAAGAAGGGGTCGAGAGAATTGCGCTGGTGTCGCAGGAAAATGCCGCTCTGGCGCGGTTTGCTCCCGAACAGATTCTGGAGACGCGCAGCTTCAACAAGTCGTTTCTCCGCAAGCTGCGGGCGCACTATGCCGAAGACCGGCGCGACTGGCTGCGCTTCGTGTTGATCCGGCTGGATGTGAAAGGCGTTCCACTGCTCGCCTTCCGCACCGCGCGAGCCGTTCTGCTCATCGATCGGCACTACAGTTCGCTCGATCCCTATCGCCGGTTTCAACCCAATGTGTATGTGGTCAGCTTTGCGGGACGCTGCAACGTGGGCTATGTCTCGGTCTTCGACGAATACCTGCTGCTGCGGACGCGCGACCCACGGCAGGAAGTGGAGATGTTGAGAATCGAGCGTGGCAGAAGCTACTCCGACTATATTGTGGGCCGCGTCTGTCACGTTGGGCTGGAAGTGTGAAGGAAACCGCTTTTCGCTCTTCGCCTTTCGCCAGAAGATTGCCGTCCATCCGCAGCAGCGACATGCGCCACCGAAGGCTTTCGGCGAATGGCCAATGGCAAATGGCCAATGGCGAATGGCGAATAGCGAAGAGCCAAGGGCGAAGAACGCGTCTGCTATGATTTCGCTACGACCGACCGAGACCAGCTCTTATGGAGGAAGACGTGGAGGAACGTGGCGCGACGCCGCCAGGCGTACGACGTGATGAGGATATCGCCCTCGATCTGATGAAGTTTGTTGCTGTCACCACAGGATACGGCCGGACCAGTTCGGCGGGGGCAGGATTTCAGGCCGGCGGCGAATCCAAAGCTGAGGATTATGCGCGGCATCTGCTGGACCTGTATGGGCAATGTTTAGCGGCAGTGCAAGGCAAGAAGTAGTTCCCGCTGCCATTCAGCTCAGAAGTTTGATGATCGACGCCACCGGGACCGCAGGGTCCCGGTTCTTTTTGTCACTCGCTGGCGTGATGTCGATCATTGCTCTGGGGGGAATTCCGGCTGACCATCGCAGCAGCGAGGTGTCCCATGGCCAGCCTGGATCCTGGCTTTCACCAGGAGATTCGCAGTCTTCATCAAGAGCATGAGGAGCTGATGGCGCAGCTGGACAAGCTGGATTCGGCACTGGAGCAGATGGTCTGCTACACCGAGGTGCTTACCGACCTGGCGATGGCAAACCAGGCTACGGCAACCGGCAAATGGATCGCGGATTGGCTGCCTCACCATTACGCCCACGAGGAAACATCGGTCCTGGAGACGATGGCCAGGATGAGTCCGGAGCTGGCTTCTTTCGCGCGTGAGATGAAGCGTCAGCATAGCGAGATGCGAGTTCGCCTGGAGGGTCTGCGCGATCACATTGCCCACATTGGCGAGCAGGGCAATCTGGAGAGCGCCGTTGCCGATCTCAAGCGCGAAGGCAAAGACCTGACACGCATGATTCGCCTGCACATGGCGACTGAGGACAAGAAATTCGCCGGCCTGGAGAACTAGA
>JASHXK010000432.1 GCA_030043575.1 Terriglobales bacterium | reverse complement strand
AGGCGCATCCCGATCTGTTCAACATTCTGCTGCAGGTGTTTGAAGACGGCCAGCTGACCGATGGACTCGGCAATACGGTCGACTTCAAGAACACGATCATCATCATGACCTCGAACATCGGCGCGCGGCATTTGCAGAAGCGCACCGGTCTGGGTTTCCAGTCCGAACATGAAGAGACGATTTCCAGCAAGGTCGAGGACATGGTGCGCAACGAAGTGAAGCGTACCTTCAATCCTGAGTTCCTCAACCGCCTGGACGAAGTCATCATCTTCAACGCCCTGACCGAGGCCGACCTGATCCAGATTGTCGAGTTGATGGTGCAGCAACTGAACACCAACCTGGCGCAGCGTTCGATCACGGTTACGGTGACCGAAGAGGCGCGGAAATGGATCCTCGACAAAACGGTCGTCGATCGCACCTACGGCGCTCGTCCGCTGCGGCGCGCGCTACAGAAGTACATCGAGGATCCGCTGTCGGAGGCGCTCATTCAGGGCACCTTCCAGCAACGCCCGGCCTTCATCGAGGTCTACCTCGACAACGATCAGCTCTTCTATCGACCAGTGGGCGAGGAGAAGACCGAAGGGGTGTTGTTGGTCAGTAATTAGTGCTAGTAATTAGCGATTGGCGATTGGCCAAAGGGGAGCGAAAATGCTCCCCTTTTGCTGTTCACAGCCATCTTCTCGCCTTGGGAGCGCATGAATTTTTTGTTTGACATTACATCTTTACAATGTAATAATGTAGTTATAGGGAATACCATGAAGGCTGCAATAACGGTCGCCACTCCCGGCAAGCTGAAGGTCGCTGACGAAGTCTGGATCATTGCTGCTTTGCTGCAACGAGAAAATCCCAAACGCCAGGATTTCACGGTTGAGGAGATCATGACTCGCGCAAGCTGTGAAAAGCTCACCGACTCATTGCGGCCCGGCTTCTACGTTCACGTGATCCAGCACTGTGTAGCCAATCGTCCACCCAATCCGGGGCCCTATCGCATGCTTTTCGAGACTTCGCAAGGTCGTCGCCGCCTCTTTCGAAAGGGTGACACGTTCCACCCGGAGCGGGAAGGTGGGAAGGTAACGCCGTCGCGAGAAGACTTGCCGGCTCGATATACCAACCTTTTGGATTGGTACAGCGTTTGGGCATCTCACTCTGTCCGCGATGCAGCAGCGCAAGATCCCCTTCTGGGTTTACGCGGTTCAGGGCGGAAGCTCTGGGCTGGCGAGCATGCGGACGCGTTTGTCCGACGCCTGCGCGAGGGATGGAAATGAGCCGCATCTTCTGGGACACCAATATTTACGTCTACCTGTTTGAAGACTATGGCGAATTTTCCAAGCAGGCCGCCGGATTGCGCTCCCGAATGCTGATCAGGGGCGATCAATTGATGACGTCAGCTCTGACCTTGGGGGAGATCCTGGTCAAGCCGATGGAACTTGGCGAGACCGAGATCTGCGCTCAATACGAACAAGCCATCACGGCGACGTCCTTGCTGCTGCCGTTCGATTTGAACGCCGCCAAGGCCTATGCGGCGTTGCGACAAGATCGCACCTTACGGCCGCCGGATGCAGTGCAACTGGCCTGCGCTGCAGCCGCGGGTTGCGACCTTTTCGTCACCAATGACCGCCGCTTACATGCGAAGACTGTCCCGGGAATACAGTTCATCGCCTCGCTTGCCCAGGCGCCGCTGTAGGAAGGAGGGGAGCGGAAGCGCTCCCCTCATGTTCTCTTCTCATCTAAGTTGCCATGATTCGCAAACTATCGTCCGGGCAATATCGGCTGTACTCGCGCAAGAAGAATCCTAAGACTGGCAGGCGGCGCAATCTGGGCACGTTCGCTACGCGCGAGAAGGCGGAGGCGCATGAGCGTGCGGTGCAATACTTCAAGCGGCATTAAGGCTGGATGGAATCACGACGCATTCTTGGCTGGATTGTCGTGACTGCTTGCTACGGGCGAACCGCAGATCTCTCGGCTGCGTTCGATCGCGCTGCGATCTCACTGCGCCCGGTGACAAACTAAAGGAATGGCGATTGGGCGAAAGCCACGCCGTTGTAACCAAATTGCAAACTTGTCTTGTCGAAGTTGATACAGCAGTTTTGCATCGCATCATCGCCAATTTGCTGGATAATGGGAACACGCATCTTCCGCCGGGGTGCAGGGTTACTATTTCTATGCATCTGATCAAGGGTAAGGCGGAACTCGGATTCATGGCGTCTACGCCGAAGTAGCCGAGGGCGTCAGTGGGGACGCCAGAATCGCTGGCCCAGATAATTAGCGGGAAAGTCTAGCTTGAAGTTGTCTCCGATAATTCGTCGCCAAGCGCTGCTGGCAGCGGTGACGCTGGTACTGCGATGCGCGAGTTTCGCTACGCCTCCAGACTCCGCCGGTTCTCAAGTTCATCTGAGCAGCGGCTTCGCGGACATGTACAACCTGAATTTTCCCGCGGCGCACGAGACCTTTCGCGCGTATCAGCAACTGCATCCGGAAGATCCGATGGGATACGTTTGCAACGCAGCGGCGTATCTGTTTTCCGAGTTCGACCGCTTGCACATCCTGGAATCGGACTTGTTTGTTGACGATCACAAGTTCGAACATCGCAGCAAGCTTGCGCCCGATCCGGGGGTGAAGACTGAATTCGATAATGAGCTCAGCAAGACCGATGCAGCGGTGAACAAGATCCTGGCGCAAAATCCCAACGACAAGAACGCGCTGTTTGCGCAGGTGCTGGCCAACGGGCTGCGCGGCGACTACACGGCGCTGATCGAGAAGCGCAATCTCGCGAGCCTGAGTTACATGAAGACTTCGCGCACGATTGCCGAGAAGCTGCTGACGGTCGATCCGACGTGTTATGACGCGTATCTCGCAGTCGGCGTGGAGAATTATCTGCTGGGGATCAATTCGGCGCCGGTGCGCTGGGTTTTGCGGATGACCGGCGCGGAGACCGATAAACAGCAGGGTATACAGAGATTGCGGCTGACGGCGGAAAAGGGAGTGTACCTGGCGCCGTTCGCGCGACTGCTGCTGGCGGTAGCGGCGTTGCGCGACAAAGATCCGCAGACCGCGAAGATGCTGCTGGCTGGCCTGGCCAAGGAGTTTCCCGGGAATCAGTTGTACGTGACGGAGCTGAATCGGATTCAGTAGAACGATTTGTCTGCCGCCCCTGAAGGGGTTTCCATTCTCCAAAACCAGCGCTCCCGCGCTGTGCTAGTTACTCTCGCGCCTTTGTTTGAAAACCGCTGTGGTCGCTTAAGGGGTCCCCAATGAGCGCCGGCGGCGAGGAGGACAGAAGAACAGATCCCTCGCGGACTAAAGTCCGCTCGTGATGACAATTCTTGGAGCAGCGCATCGGCACGACTGAAGTCGTGCCCTGACACGAAGCGTTCCCGGTTCTTCTGGAGTGCGTGGGCCGCCTACTGGAGCGAACCAATCGCGCGGGCCCTCCTACACAAACTGATTGCAAACTGCGGTGGGGCAGAGGCTAACCGCCGCGCCGGGCTCGCCTATTTCCGATATAATCCGAAGACAAACGCCATATGGTAGGGGTCGATGTCGGAAGTAGCAGCAGCGATCGTTAAGCCGGAAGCTGCAAGCGTTGAGCCTCCGGTGCTGCTTTGCGAACTCGAGCCCTGGCCTCGGGTCTTCTTCCGCAATCTGGGCGACACGCTGCTGCGACGCGAGCCGCCTCCGGTGGTTACCACCGCGGTCCCCATCCCGATTCCTCGCGGCTATTTCATCAAGACCGGCGTCGACCTGTGGCGCGTTGCCGAATCGTATAGCGGCCACATTGCGTTTGTGGTGCTGGTTTACCTGGTGTGCACGCTACCGTTTTTCAATCGCGAGCCGAAGCTAGTTTCGACGGCAGATAATACGCAGATTTCGTATTACCCGGTGAGCGAATATCTGCCGCCGATCAACACCGCAAAGAAAGCTGCGATGAAGACTCGCCATGGCGCGCCCAAGCTGGCGAAGCAGGAGATCCTGTCGGTTCCGCCGAACCCGGACAACAACCACCAGACGATCGTTACGCCGCCGAAGGTCAAGCTGGA
>JASHXK010000431.1 GCA_030043575.1 Terriglobales bacterium | reverse complement strand
CGCTGCAGATGGTCGTGATGATTACCGCATATCTAACTAGAATACCTTACTCGCCCGCGCCTATCGCCCGCCACGGCCCAACAGCAGGATCTTGATGGTGGAGAACATGATGAACAGGTCCAGCCCGAACGACACGTTCTTGATGTAGAACAGGTCGTAGGCCAGCTTCTCCTTGTTGTCCTCCAGCGTGGCGTTGTAGCCGCGATTGATCTGCGCCCAGCCGGTCGCGCCAGGCTTTACCAGCCAGCGTTCGCGATAGAACGGAATCTGCGCCGCGCAGTCTTCTTCCTGCTCGGGCACAAACGGCCGCGGCCCGACGAAGGCCATGTCGCCCTTGACGATGTTGATCAGCTGCGGCAATTCGTCGATACGGGTGCGCCGCAACCACTTCCCGACTCGGGTTACGCGTGGATCGCTGTGCTCGGCGGGCGAGAGTTTGATTTTGTCCGAGCCCTCGAACATAGAGCGGAATTTGTAAACCGTGAACGGATGGCCATGCTCGCCTACCCGGGTCTGCTTGAAAATGGCCGGGCCTTTGGAGTCGAGACGCACAGCGATTGCCGCCAACAGCATGATTGGCGAGGTGATCACAATGGCCAGGCTGCCCAGAATCAGCGAGAAGATTCGCTTATACAGGCGCAGGGCGGCGCGCACGTGAAATCCCGGCGAAAACAGCAGCCAGCTCAGGCGCAGTGAATCCAGCGGAATCTTGCCGGTAATGCCCTCGTAGTACTCGGGACCATCCTGGATGTAGACCCCGCGCGTCTTCAGCTTCAGCAACTGGTCGACGCGCAGCTTGCCGCGGCGGTCGCCCATGGTGATCACGACGCGGCGGGCGTTGCGCTGCTCCACGATCTCCTGCAGGTCGCTATCGTCGAAACGAGGAATCCCGGCCGGCGTTTCGGTCGTCTCGCCAACAAAACCGACCACTCGCACCCCCAGCTCCGAGCGGCTGCCAATCTCCTGCATCAGCGGCAGCGCCAGCGGGCCGTCACCGTAGAGGATGGCACGCTCGGAAAAGCGGGCTGAGCGATTCAGAACAAAGAACAGTTTGCGCCAGGCGGGAACCGTAACCGCCACGATGCCGACGCCCAGCCACAGCGTCGTGCCGACCAGACTGATTTCCGGAAACGCGTAGTAGAGAACCGAAAGCGCCACGAAGGCGCATCCCAGAACTCCAACCAGGCGGGTGACCACTTCGCGCCGGTTCGACAACACAGTCGAGTCGTACAGGTCGAAGTAGTACATCAAGGTGATGAAGATACCGACCAGCAGCCCGATTCGTCCTAAGCCGTTCTCGTACAGCAGATAGATGTTGGCATCCATCGCTGTTCCCGCCCAAAACACTACGGCGACCACAAAGGCCAGTGTGACAATTAAGGCCTCGGTCACCGTAAGCAACAGTGTTCGGGTGGGGAAGTAGGCGTTAAACAGACGAATCATGCCGACGCCGCTTTGACCTGCTCCGCTTCTTCTTTCTTGGCTTGCTTCGCTGCCTTCTTGGCTTCCTTCTTGGCCTGTTTATCTTCCTTTTTCGACTTGCCGGAGTAGTAGGGGCCGTAGTAGCGGTCGTAGTTGACGCTCATCGAAGTCGCCTGGTTGAAGACCACGCCCAGCAGCTTGTTCTTATCGATCGTCTCCAGCGCCTTGTTGAGGATCTTCTTGCGGGTGTAACCATCGCGCACCACCACCAGCACGCCGTCGCAGAGGCGGGCGATGGACGTGGAGTCAGCCATCGGCAGCATCGGGGTTGCGTCCAGCAGCACCCAGTCGAAGCTCTGCGCGACGGCTTCCAGCATTTTGGCGAAGCGACCGGACTCCAGCAAAGGCAACGGCTCGTCGATGGGATGACCGGAGGCGAGCAGCCATACCGGCGTGTCCCTGATCTGATACAGCGAATCTTCCAGGGCGAGCTTACCGTCGGCCCATTCGGAGATTCCACGCAGCTGGGTGGTCGAGAACAGCGCGCTCACCGTCGGCCGGCGCAGATCGGCTTCGATCAAGAGAACCTTTTCACCCGGACGGCGCGCCAGGGTAAGCGCCAGATTGGCAGCCACCACCGACTTGCCTTCATCCACGACCGAGCTGGTGACCAGCAGCTTGTGCAGGTGACGCTTGTTCTGCATGTGGGCCAGGCGAGTGGCCAGTACGCGGAACATCTCAGCGCCGTGACTGTCCGGGTCGCTCATCGCGACCAGGCGCTGTTCGGGAGTAGGAACGGAATGCAGAATGCGATCGGCAGGCACTTTCAGCCAATCCGGCTCGACCGCGGTCTCGGCCGCCGACATTCCTGGAGGCGGCGGGGCTTCAACGGCAACTGCAGTGGCAGCTTCCGGCTGATCTGGAACCAAAGGCGAGTTATCGGGATTCGGACTTTCACCTTGGGACCGTTGTAACGCTTCGAACACTCGACTCATGGTTTTAGACTCTCCTCGCTGCAGTGGTTGTCATCGATTTACTGGTTTCCAGGGTCTGGCCATCCATGGTGCGGAGCATGCGGAACAGCGAACGCAACACGCTTTCGTTGTTCTCCTCGCGCGCCGCCATCGCCATCGGCACCTCCTCCGGAAGCGCCGGGGTAATGAGCCGGAAATCGGCGGCGACGTCGGTGATGATGTCGCCGGTCACTGGCCGTTGCTCGTTGGCAAAAGCGTTCACCATGGAGTTTTCGCAAAGATTGTTGATGAGGCGCGGAATGCCGCGCGAGTATTCATAGATTTTCGTCAGCGCCTCTTCGGAGAAAACGGGCGGCTCGGCGGCAGCGCCGGCACGCTGCAGGCGCGCCAGAATGTAGGCGTGGGTCTGGGCTTCGTCCAGCGGCTGTAGCTGGCAGCGCAGAGCCACGCGCTGTTTCAATTGCCGCAGTTCGGGCGAATCGAGGACTATTTCCAGCTCCGGCTGTCCCATCAGCACAATCTGCAAAAGCTTCTGTTGCGAGGTTTCCAGGTTGGTGAGCAACCGGATCTCTTCCAGCAGGTCGGAGCGCAGGGCTTGCGCTTCGTCCACCACCAATGCGGTGATCAGGCCGCGAGCGTGGCGCTGGATGAGGAAGCGGTTCAGATCAAGCAGCATTTCGGTTTTGTTGCGCCCGCTGTAAGGCAGCCCGAGGTCGGCCATGATGTACTGAAAGAACTCCACCACCGGCAGCAGCGGATTGAATACATAGCCGAAGGCGATGTCGTTCTTGCGCAGCTCCGAGAGCAGGCAGCGGACGAGCAAGGTCTTGCCCGTGCCCACCTCGCCGGTAATCACAATGAAGCCCTTGCGGCGGCCTACCCCGTAGTGCAGGTTGGCCAGAGCTTCATTGTGCCGCGGCGTCGGATGATAGAAGTACGGGTCGGGGCTGATCTCAAATGGATTGCGGGTCAACCCGAAATATTGTTTGTACATGCACTATCCCCAGTAATAGGCGTAGACAACGCCGGATGGCAGCACGATCAGGCACAAGATCATAATCGCGAAGGCCAGCCTTGGCATCCAGCGGGCCCGCTTCAGCTCCTTGGCCGTCGACAGTGCCGGAATCTCGGCGAGGATAGGCAGGCTGGTGGCTTCCGTTAAAGCTTGTTCGCCGCGGATGCGGTCGTCCAGGAACTCGGCTCCGAATCCGAAGAGGATGGCCAGCGCAATGCCCGCACCGATGGCTCCCAGCGAGAACTTGAAGCGATCCGGGAAGTTCGGCTTGTCCGGAAGGCTGGGCGGATCGATCACGCGGAACTGCGCGCCCTGTTGCTGCCGTTCCAGACTGGTGGCCAAAGCCGATTCCGTCTTCTTGGCCAGCAGTTCCTGGTACTCTTTCTTCAGGTTGCCGAAGTCACGCATCATGTCGGCTTCTTGTGCTTCCACCGCAGGAGTGGCGTTCAGGCGCGCCTGATAGACCGCTCCCTCCTGCTGCAGACGCTGCATCTGCTGCGTGGTCTGCGCCAGCTCCTGCTGGTTCAGCTTCATCTGCGTCTTGAGGTTAAGCATGGCGTTGGTCTGGCCCACCGCCTGCGGCGATTCGCCGGATTCCATCTGATCGCGCGCTTCGTTGGCCATGTCCTTCTTCAACTTCTCCAGCGAGGCGATCGTCTCCTTGAGCTTCTTCACGTCTGGATGGTCGTCGGTGTACTTGGCCTCCATTGCCGCCAGACTGGAGCGCGCTGTATCCAGCTGCGAGTCGATGCTCTGCGGCGCCATGGCCGTGTCGCTCATGTTCTGGTACTGCGTCTGCATCGAGTTCAGATAGGTCTGCTGTTGCATCAAGCGTTCGCGGGCGGCCTGCGCTGCCTGCATCTGCTGCTGAATTCCCTCCAGGATGCGAATATTGCTGTCCAGCTGCGACGGCAAAGCCCCTTCGTGCTCGGACTCGAAAGCGCGAACCTTGGCTTCTTCATCCGCCAGCGTCTGCGCCACCGCTCGCACCTGCGAATCCAGGAAGAGGGTGGTAGCTTCCGACTGCTCCTGGCTGGCGCGTACGTTCTCATCCACAAAGAACGAGGTCAGTGCGATCGTTACCTTCTGGGCCTGGTCGGCTGAGGGGGCCTTGTAGGAGATCTTGAAAGCGACAATTTCCGCTTTGCCCGAGGTGTTCGTCTCGCTCTTGATCAACTCCATCTTCACGTCATCGCGCATCTTGTTGACCTGATCGTCCGGCGACCAGGAGTAGCCGGGATACAGATTGAAACGCTGGATCAGGTTCAACAAGCGCGTGCGGCTCAGCACCTGCGTACTCATGGCCTGCACGCGGTCGGCCAGGTCGACCTCCACGTTGGGCTCAACCAGGTTGCTGGGCACTTTGGGCGGCTCAACCAGAATGGTACTTTCCGAAATATACGTGGGTGGCAGAAACCAGGCAGAGGCAAAAACTATTGCCCATCCGAAAAACAGCGGACCCAGGATCCACCACTTGCGGCGGAGCACAATGGCCCAATACGCGTCAAACCCCTGCCCTGATTTCTGATCGTCAAATTCCTGCTTCATAGATCACCGTCCCAAAGAATGATTCCAGGTGTACTGCACCGTAACGCCAATGCCGCTGGTGGCGACCGTGGTCGGCAGGCCAGCTTGTTCGTAGTAGTCTTGCTTTTGGTGAATGTAGGCGTAGTAGGAGTTCAGGTTCCAGGCATTAGTAAGCTTGCGGGAAACACTGATCGTGCCTTGCACATTGTGCAAAAACTGGTCGCCTTCCTCCATGGTAATCGAATCGCTGTGCGCATAGAGCAAGCCCACCGCCGCGTTCCAGACGCGGTTGATCGGCCGGGCATAGGTTCCTGTGAACTGGTAATACTTGACCGCGCCAAACAACCCACCCCCGTTGGTGATGCTGTTGCTGCCTTGCAGAGCAAAGCTGTTGTGGTGCGAACCAGCGTAGGTGAGCGTGAAGCCCTCGGCGAAATTCAAGTAGGTCTGGTGAATCTGCTGAATCAAGCAGCCGTCGGGAAGGCAGATGATCGGCACCAAGTCCTTCGTGCCCGTCAGTTCCGGTCCCACCCAGCCGGAGATTGCCAGCGCCTTGTTCACCTTGTAACTTGCGAAAGTCTGGAACATCTGCACGCCGGCGCGCGATTGGCCATGCCCGAAGTCCATGGCGGTGAAGACATAGCCCTCGCCCGCCGCAAGCTGCCTGCTGAACTGGTGCTGGTAGAAACCGCCGCCCGAGTAAGTCGTTGAATTCCACAAACTACCCAGGTCCGGCAGGTCGCTCGCCGTCTGGAAGCCGCGCAAATAATGCTGGAAACTCTCGCCCCCGGTGAAGTTCAAGGTGTCGTGGGCGCCCAGCATGTAGGTCAGATCGCCGGTTGCCTGATTCTGCTCGACCACCGTCTGCGGGAAGTAGTACACCGGGTTGGGATAGTTCGGCTCGGGCTGCCCCAGGTACTCAAAGAACGGCTGGAAGGGATCGTCGGAGTAGAAATAGTTTTCCTTCAGCCGAAACTGCCAGCGCTTGGCAATCTGCCACACGATGCGGGCATTGGCACTTTGATTGAGGTTCGAGTAATTGTTATAAATCGAGCTTACGGTCTGGTTAACGCCGGCGCTATACCCCGCTGACCACAGCAAATGCGAGTGCACTTGCACGATGCCGATGCCGCCGGTAGCCAGAAGCAGATTGTCCCAGTAGCCCGGTGTTCCAGAATACCCCGTGACATACTGAGCCACCGTGCCGGCGGAGAAATTGAAGTTATAGCCGGTGTGCGATACGGCATCGCCGAAAAGATTCAGCGGCGGCAGCTTTTCGGGATGAGTGAAGGTGTCCTGCGGTCCACCCAGCCCAGCCTGCGAGTTATCGCCTGATCCATTTTGCAGGCTGTCACCCCCGCCGCCGTTTTGCGACGAATCCTGTGAACCCTGCTGCTGGGAATCCTGCGCTCCGTAGGTGCCGCTGGCGTCCGTCGAGCCCGATTGCTGCTGATAGGTCCAATAGCCGGACGGTGCGGCATTCGTCGGCGAGTTGTTTGGAGCGGGATAGGTCGAGTAGCCGTTCGGCGACGAGGTCGAATCGTCGCCCTGCGCCGAACTGGATGAACTGGTAGAACCGGCTTGCTGCTGCGAATCATTCGACGTGGAAGTCGAGTACCCGCTCTGCGACCATGCCAGCGGGGCACACAGCAGCGCGACTGCAGCCAATACTGGTCCAAGTTGCCGTTTCATCTCATCCTCCTGTCGCCCAGCGCGAATCCATCGGCTACGGGATCACGATGGTATCGCGCGGCTCAACCATGATGTTCTGAGACATCTTCTGGCCCTTGATCACTTGCTTGTAGTTAAAGTGAATCTTCTCCTGCTTCCCATTCGCGTCCGTGCGCAGAATATAGATTTTCTTCTCCTTGGCGAAATCGCGGAATCCGCCGCTCAAGGCTATGGCATCCAGGATCGTGATGGGCCGGCCAAGCGGATAATAGCCGGGCTTGAACACGTTGCCCATGATGTTGAAACTGAGACTGTTGACGGCCTCCACCATCACTACCACCTGGGGATCGGACATCACCTTGGAGAGCGCGGCCGTGATCTGATCCTGCAACTGCACCGGGGTCAAGCCAACAGCCTTGATTTCACCAATCAAGGGCAGGGTAATCATGCCATCAGGGCGGACGGGAACGCCCTTGGACAGCTCAGGCTCCTTCCAAACGTTGATTGCCAAACCGTCTCCCACTCCGATGACATAGGTGTCCGGTCTTATGCTCGTGACGCGCGATGATGGCGTGTCGGTCGTCGGCAGTGCAGTCGCTTTAGCAACATCCTTCGTCGCGCTCGCTCCCGAGTCCGCAGGTATGACCGGCTTGCTAGCCGTAGTCGAATCCGAGCCCTGTGTGCTGTTGTCACTCTGCGCGCTGTTGTCCTGCGCGTAGGCCGCCAGCGCCCACAGCCCTAACAGCATGATTGCAGCCACTACTAAAATCCGCTTCCCCAAAGCCTGTCGTTGCAAATACATCCTTCACCTCGGTTTGAATTACTCGGCCCTGTCTTCCTCGTGTTTGCTTGCGGAACTGGAACGCCGTTGTGGAATTCCAACTTCTTTGAGCTTGTACAGCAAGGCGCGATAGCTGATGTCGAGCGAGCGCGCCGCCTTCTTGCGGTTCCAGTTATTGGCATGCAGCGCGTTCAGGATGATGCGAGCCTCCAGCTTGCGAACCGTCTGCCGGGTCAACTTCTTCAGCGACACCGGGCCTTCCAGCATCAGCGTATCCAGCGTGTCGCGCTCGTTTGGCTCCAGCAGTTCGCTGAGGATCACGTCTTCCGTGCCCATCACCACGTAGCGCTTGATCAGGTTCTCCAGCTGGCGGACGTTCCCCGGCCACGAGTAGCGCTGCATCTTCGCCATCAGCGCCGGCCGCATCATCACCGCCCTGCCGTTGAGCTTCTCGTTGTAGTACTGCAGCAGGTAATCGCAGATGATCGGCAAATCCACCGTCCGCTCCCGCAGCGGAGGCAAGTGGATGGTCATGGTGGCAATGCGGTAAAACAAATCGCCGCGGAAGTTACCTTGCTCGATCTCTTCATGCAACTCGCGGTTGGTCGAGCACACCACGCGAACTTCGACCTTCTTGTCTTCCTGGGCCCCGATGCGGCTGAACTGACCATCCTGCAGCAGCTGCAAAAGCTTAGCTTGCAGCATGGAATCCAGCTCGGCAATCTCATCCAAGAACAGCGTGCCCCGGTGCGCCATTTCTACTCTACCGGGCTTCGGATTATAGGCGCCAGTAAAAGCGCCGCGCTCGTAGCCGAACAGTTCGCTTTCGAGAAGCGTTCCCGGAATGGCAGGGCAATTGACCTTCACGAAAGGTCCCGCCGCCCACGGCGAATACAAGTGCAGCAAGCGAGCGACGATGTCCTTTCCGGTGCCGCTTTCGCCGCTGATCAAGACGGAAAGATTGGAGGCAGCAACTCGCTCCAGTTTCTGCCGCACATCTCGCATGGCAGGGGTCTGCCCGAAGATCACCGGCTCGGGAGGAAGCTGTTGCACCGTGATCGCACTCTCATTATTCGAGCCCGCCAGCAGTGGCATCTCCGTGACTCTCGCGTCTACATTTTGAGCTACGGTGCTAATGAATTGCATTTCTTGCGCCAAGTTCCTGCACATCGCAAGAAAATGCGCATATTGGCACCAAGATATTGTTACTAATAGGTTTGCATTAGTTGCGGATAGACATTTTTGTCACCTGGGAGGGGAAAAAGCGAAGGAGTTTGCGCTCCGAATGTGCAAATGTTTTCACTCTGGGGAAGTGAGTTTCCCAACCGCTCGCGCCTTGCTCACTTCCACGGCTGGCGCAGAAGTCCTCAGCGGTTCGTGGAACTGCAGGCCCAACAGAAAGTATTGCCGGTCAGCCGTGCATCGCAGCACGGTAGCGTGCAAAAGCGATATGGAACGGGGTAGCTGGGCTTTGTTTACCAGCGCGACGGGAATTTCCAGCGAGATCTCTGTGCCAGGATCGAGGTAGCGGCGAGTGGCCAGCAACACTCCCCCTGCCGAGAGATTCAGGGCGGTAGCAAACTCGAGAAACTCCTCGCCGTCGGAGTTCCTGCCCCTTACGAAAAAAGGAATGGAGATAGGCAGACGATCCCAGCTGCGGCGCTCGGCAACGGACACGCTTCGTCGCACCTACCGTCTCCTACGTTACAGCTCAATGACGCACATGGATAACCAAATCGAATTCACGATCAAAGTATTTGTTTTGTTAGTGATAACTTGTATTGTGGACGCTTCCCTTCGTCGATACCGGTGCAATCTCTTGCGGTTGAGAGGAAGATGAATACCTGTTGAAGAGGAAAATAGGTTCCGGAAAAGGAAACTTGGTTGCTTCTTTCCCCCAAAATTAATCAGTTTGGCGTTGACAATACGTGACTTTAGGGTAAGATCAATTCTCCCCCTGTAGAGTGCTTCCACTCTATTTCCCGAGGAATTGGCAAATAGCTAAACCCAGGGCTGACTTTGGTCGAGAGTATGCCTGTGGAGCAAAGATCGGGGATTACTCCTGAGAGCGCCGTGGACTCGCTGTCCCATTCCAGGAAAGCTAAAGGCGTTATCCCCATGCCTGTGAACATGTCACCGCCAAAGCAAGGGCATAAGCACGTGAGTGAAGAGGACTGCAGTTGCTGTCGCGACGCTTTGGCGTCCGCCGCTCACGAGCTCAAGACACCCCTCGCCATCATGGATGGCTACCTGCAGCTGTTGCTGGCGGAGAAGCTGGGACCACTGAGTCCCCGGCAGATGGAAGTCTTGACCGAGATGCAGGCCAATGGCGCCCGCCTGTCCACTTTTATTCAGAACCTGCTGACCTACGCCGCCCTGAAAGTCGACCGCTTTGAGTTGAACTACGAGGTGGGCGACATCAACGCCTGCATCGGCGAGATTGCGGAAGTCTGGGCACAGCGATTTAACGAGAAGGCCATCGCCTTCTACTTTCTGCCCAATGACAAGCTGCAAGGGTTCCCGTTCGATTACTACAAAGTGCAGCACGTCGTCTCCAACCTGCTCGACAATGCCATGAAGTACACTCCGGCGTCCGGTACGGTCTGGCTGCACGTCGAACCGTATTTCTGGGAGCGGCGAACCGTAGCACGGCCGCCGGTAGTAGAGCGCCGCCGGCAGCGAATCAATGCGCCCAACTGCTGCCGCATCTCGGTGTCGGACACCGGACCGGGCATCGCACCCGAGTTCCAACAGGAGATTTTCGAAGAATACTTTCGCTTGGTCCCGCCGGGCATGCGAGCGGAAGGTCACGGCCTCGGTCTGGCAATTGCACGCCGGCTGGTCCAGTCTGCCGGTGGAAAGATCTGGGTCGAAAGCGAGTCTGGAGCGGGGAGCAAGTTTTCCTTTCTGGTTTTGCTGAATCCTTCCCCCGAAAGCTCAGCGGAGGAGCAATGAGCGCTGGCCATATCCTTGTGGTGGACGATGAACCTAGCATGTTGCGGTATTTGCAGACGGTATTGGAGCTAGATTCCTATCGTGTGTCCACCGCCTCGAACGGACTGGAAGCCATCGACAAAGTGCAACGCGACACGCCCGATCTGGTCCTGCTCGACATGGTGATGCCGGGCGCCGATGGTTTGGAGACGCTGCAGCGTATCCGCGAATCGAAGCCGTCGACCAAAGTCGTCATGCTGTCCTGCGTCCGCGACACCCGCAAAGTCGCCCAAGCCATGCGGCTCGGCGCGCAGGACTATCTCTCCAAGCCCGTCCAGAAGGAAGAAATGGACGAGGTCTTGCGCTTCTGCCTGGAGAATACCGATCCCTCCGCTCCCGGCGCGGGCGATGCCATCGAAGTCGGCGAAGGCGTGTACTTCTTCTCCGCTACGCCCCAGATGCGTCATCTTAGGGCCCAGTCTATGCAGGTCGCCAAATTCGACTTTCCCGTCCTGTTGCTGGGCGAGAGCGGCACTGGCAAGGAAGTTCTGGCGCGGCTGATCCACAAATACTCCGATCGCGCCCACCGCACATTCCTGAAAGTCAATTGCGCGGCCGTTCCCAGTGAGCTGCTGGAGAGCGAGCTCTTCGGTTATGAGCCCGGCGCCTTCACCGGCGCCAACAAGGCGAAGCCCGGCAAATTCGAGCTCTGCAACAAAGGCACGCTGCTGCTGGACGAAATCGGCGAGATGTCACCTGCGCTCCAGGCCAAGCTGCTGCAGGTTTTGCAGGACGGCCAGTTCTCACGCCTCGGCGGCCGCGTCACCGTGAAGGTCGATGTCCGCGTGTTGGCCGCGACCAACATCAACATGCCGCAGGCCATCGCGCAAAAGACCTTCCGCGAGGATCTCTACTACCGCCTGAACAGCTTTGTCCTGCGCATGCCGTCGTTGCGCGAGCGCCGCGAAGAAATTCCCATGATCCTGCGGCACTTCATGCTTCACCTCGCCGACCGCTACGCCTGCGCCCCGCTCAGTGTCTCGCAGCGCCTGCTCGAGGCCTGCGAGAACTATCCCTGGCCGGGCAACATCCGCGAGTTGGAAAACTTTGTGAAGCGCTATCTCGTGCTGGGCGACGAAGCCGCCGCCATCAGTGAGTTGCAGAAGGCAATGCAACAGGAGCCGCAGAATGGCTCGGCCGCTGCTCAGGAACAGAAGCAGCCACAGCAGCAACCGGACTTGAAGGAAATGGTGCGCAATCTGAAGAACGGCGCCGAGATGGAAGTGATCGCCCAGGTGCTGGAAGAGACGGCGTGGAACCGCAAGCGCGCCGCGACGAAACTCAACATCAGCTACAAAGCTCTGCTCTACAAGATCCGCCAATATGACATCCGCCCGCGGCAAGCGGGATAGCTCTCGACAATCCCGCCGCAGGGAGGATGAAAGTCATTAGCCCAGCGCGGGAAGCACTGGTGGATGTGGCTTTCGTCCCTGCACGGGGCGGCCGATAGGATCCCCGCCATCGTTTCAGCCGGTCAAGTCGTAAAGATCGGGGTACGCCGAAACAGCGTGCTCAAGCCTCGCGCATACCCCGGCCTTCCTGATATAAACTTTTTCCGCAGTCCCTAATTCACATTTCGGAGTTGCCGTGAAGGCTCGATTCGCTGCTTTCTTCCTCTCTCTCTTCTGCTGTTCTCTCCTTACTGCACAAACCCCTTCGCAGCCCCCGCCGGATCAAAAGTCACTGACGATCGAAGACATCTTCAAACCCGGCAGCATTCTCGGGCGTGGGCCGGAGAATGTGCAGTGGAGTCCGGACGGAACCAAAGTCTCGTTCGTTCAGCGCGACGACAGCGGCGAGCAGGGTGAGCTCTACTACGTCGACGTCGCCACCGGCAAGTCCGCCGTGCTGGTGGCCAGCAGTAAGCTGGCGTCTCTTGCTCCTCCGGTAAGCGCGATCAAAGACGAGCGCAAGAAGGAAGCAGCGCAGCGCTACTCCATCGCCGCCTATCAGTGGGCGCCCGACTCCAAGCATCTGCTCTTCGACTCCATGGGCCAGCTCTGGCTGTATAACCTGGACAACGGCACGGCCGTACAGCTCACCTCCAGCAACGAGGAGAGCGGCGATCCCAAGTTTTCGCCCAACGGTGATCGCATCTCCTACGTCCGCACCCATAATCTGTACGTGCGCCCGGTCGGTGGCGGCGAGGAGCGCCAACTCACCAAAGACGGCAATGAGAACCTGCTCAATGGTGACGTCGACTGGGTTTACGAGGAAGAGCTGTATACCCGCAGCAATTATTTCTGGTCGCCAAACGGTAAACAGATCGTCTTTCTGCAAATGGACGAGAAAGATGTGCCGAGCTATCCCATCACCGACTGGATGCCAGTGCATCCCACGGTTGACAACCAGAAATATCCTCAACCCGGCGATCCCAATCCTGGCGTTCGGATTGGCGTCATGAAGAGCGACGGCGGCAAGATCAAATGGATCACGGCTGGTGGAGGCGGCAACGGCGCGCTGCCGCTGGGAAATGACCCGAATGTGCTGATTCCGCGCTTCGGCTGGGTGCGCGACGGACTGATCTGGGCCATGGTCCTCAATCGCGTTCAGGACCGTCTTGATCTCTATTTCGTTGACGTGGACAACGGTAAGTCGCAACTCATTATGACCGAGACCACCGACGCCTGGATCGACATGCATCCCGAAGTCGACTTCAAACTGCTCGACTCAGGCGACGGCTATCTGTGGACGAGTTGGCGCGATGGCCACAATCACATTTACCTCTACCGCTTCGACAAGCAGAACCCGCTCAGCGCCCAGGCCAAAATGGAGAAGCAGCTCACCAGCGGCGATTGGGAGGTGGAAAGTATCGACGGCGTCGATAGTAAGCAGGGCACGGTGTTTTTCTCAGCCAACGACGGTGATGTGTTGCAGCGCGACGAATTCGCCGTCAGTCTGAATGGCGAGAACTTCCGGCGCATGTCGCAGCAGGACGGAACCCACTCCGCCGACTTCGACCCCAAGAACGCCAAGTATTACGTCGATGACTTCTCCGCGCTGACCACGCCGCCCACTATGTCCATCTGCCAGGTTGATGGGGCCTGCACTCCCTTTTGGAAGCCGCGCAGCGTTGAGGCCTATAACCTGATTGCACCCAAGTTCGTTAAGTTCATTGCGGCCAATGGTGTAACTCAGTTGGAAGGCGAGATTCTGCTTCCTCCGCCGGGTGGCCCGATGAATGCCAACGGCAAGGCTCCACTGATCCTCAACCCCTACGGTGGCCCTGGCGCGCAGACCGTTCGCGACATGTGGATGGGCTTCGATCTCTTCGATCAGATCCTCGCGCGACAGGGCTTCGCCGTTTTGCACGTCGACAATCGGGGCATGGCAAATCGCGGCAAGGCCTTCGCGCTGCCCATCAAGCATCACTTCGGCCCGGTCGAGCTGAGCGACCAACTCGCCGCCATGAAGGAAGCGCTCGATGAGTTCCCACAGCTTGACCGCACTCGGGTCGGCTTCTGGGGATGGAGCTACGGCGGATATTTCACCCTCTACGCCCTGGAACACAGCGACCAATTCAAAGCCGGAGTGGCAGTTGCCCCGGTGACCGATTGGCGAAACTACGACTCGATTTACACCGAGCGCTACATGGGCCTGCCGAAGGACAATGAAGCGGGTTACAAGAACAGCTCGCCCGTCAACTTTGCCGCCGACCTGCATGGCCAGCTGCTGGAGGTGCACGGCACGAGCGACGACAACGTCCACGTGCAGAACACGATTCAGATGATCAACAACCTGATCGACGCGGGCAAGCAATTCCGGCTCATGGCGTATCCCGGCAAGACGCATGGCATCGCCGGATTCGCCACCCGATGCCATCTGTTCCACATGATTGACGACTACTTCATGGAGACGCTGGCGCCCGGCAAATAACCGAGCAGACACCTCGCTTCTAGAAACCTAAGCGTTTAGGTTATAATTTTGATGCCAACGATTTCGCGCTTCGCTGGTTGGCGGATCGTGATTTATCCAAACGATCACCGCCCTGCCCACGTGCATGCTATTGGCAAGGATTGCGAGGCTGTGTTCGAGCTCAACTGCCTCAACGGGCCTGTGGTTCTGCGCGAAAACTACGGATGCGGGCGGTTGCAGACCGGACGAATTCCGCGAGAACTTGAGCGAGAGCGCATCAGACTATGCGAAGAGTGGGAGCGGATTCATGGCGTCGACTGACGAGTTCCGGGCAGCTAACGAACGAGGCCGCAGACAAATCAAGAAAACGCCTTCGGCGACTGCCGCTCATTATGATCGCAAGATGGGGCGAGTCATAGTCAGCCTGGCATCTGGCATCGACATTAGCTTTTCTCCGTCTGCTGCAGAGGGCCTCGAGCATGCAACAGACGCCCAGTTGAATCTGATCGAGATCACTCCTTCTGGACTCGGCCTTCATTTTCCTAAGCTCGACGCGGATCTTTACCTGCCTGCGCTCCTCGAGGGTATTCTCGGCTCGCGCAAATGGACGGCCGCAAGGCTGGGTGCTATAGGCGGCAAGCGTACAACTCTCGCGAAGAGACGCGCTTCACGAGCCAACGGACGCTTAGGGGGCCGGCCGAAGAAGGTCAAGGCGGGCTGATGCGTTGATGCAAGCGCCCGACTGTGTCCTGGCGAAAGCCTCGCGGTCATTCCCCCCCACTTGCCCCTATTTCTGCTTTCTGTTTGAATTCAGAGAGCCGATTCGAACACTCCCGGGAGCGTTACCCTGGCGAACCAACTCTTCGCATGCAAGTCCATTGACAAGCTGATCTCCGACTCCCAGGAGGCGGAACATCGGCTCAAGAAATCTCTTGGACCCTGGTCGCTCACCGGACTCGGTATCGGCGCAGTCATCGGCTCCGGAATCTTCACCGTCGTCGGCACCGCTATCGCCGGTCAGAAATTCGATACCCCCTCCATTCTGAACAGTCCGCTGGCGGACTACATCGTCCATCACACGGCCACACTCGGCCGTCCGGGCGCGGGCCCGGCACTGGCGTTATCTCTAATCCTGGTCGCGATCGTGTGCGGTTTCACCGCGCTCTGCTACGCAGAGTTGGCGTCGATGATCCCGATCGCCGGCAGCGCTTACACGTACACCTATGCCACGATGGGCGAGTTGATCGCATGGATCATTGGCTGGGATCTCATTCTCGAATACGCTGTCAGCAACATGGCCGTGAGCGTGGGTTTCGCGGCACACATGGAAGCCACGTTCACCTGGTTCGGATGGCATCCCGCGCTGCGCTGGATCACGCCCGCGTATCTGCCCGGCGGCCTCACCGACCTCAAGGGCAACGTGCTCTACAACCCGGGCTGGCACTTCGGTTTCAACATTCCCGCGTTCTTGATTGTCATGATTCTGACCGTGGTGCTGGTACGCGGCATTCGCGAATCCGCCGAGACCAACAACGTCATGGTCCTGCTGAAGATCGCGGCCATTCTGGCGTTCGTCTTCGTCGGCATGCGTTTCATTCATCCGACAAACTACCATCCCTTCGTTCCCGAAGGCTGGTCGGGCGTGCTGACCGGTGGCTCGATTATTTTCTTCACCTATATCGGATTCGACTCGGTCTCGACCGCTGCGGAAGAAGCACGCAACCCGCAGCGCGATATCCCGTTCGGCATTATCGCGACCCTGATCGTTTGTACGATCCTCTACATCGCGGTTGCCGTCGTGCTTACTGGATTGGTGCCCTGGAGGTCGCTGATCGACGATGCCGCTCCCGTGGTCAACAGCATGAGCATGCTGGCAGGTACCACAAAGTCGGAGTTGCTGCGCTGGACCGAGCTGGCCGTGCTCTTCGGCGCAATGATGGGCATGATCTCGTCGTTGCTCGTCTTTCAGCTGGGACAGGCGCGCGTATGGTTCTCCATGTCACGCGATGGCCTGCTGCCGAAGATCTTCAGCAACGTGCATCCGCGCTTTCGCACGCCAGCAGTGGCGACATGGATCGCCGGATTTTTGGTGGGCATTCCCGGCGGGATTCTCGACATCGGCACGCTTTCGGACTTGTCGAACATTGGCACTCTTTTTGCGTTTGTGCTGGTATCGCTTGGCGTGATCATCCTGCGCTATAAGCAGCCCGATCGGCATCGTGGCTTTCGCGCTCCAGGGGGTTTGGCCGCGCCGATACTCAGCGTAATTTTCTGCATATTGCTGATGGCCGGCCTGCCAATCTTGACGTGGCTACGCTTCTTCGCCTGGCTGATCATCGGCATGGCTGTTTACTGGCTGTATAGCCGCCATCGCAGCGAATTCAGCCCGACCAATTCCAAACCCGTTCTCCAGACGGTCGCGAAGCAGTGAGCGACGGGTTCCTCAAGTCGCTGCCCAAAGCAGAACTTCACCTTCATCTCGAGGGCTCGGTTGATCCTCCCACATTGTCGGAGTTGAGCAGACGCCATCCCACGCCGCTATCGACCGCGAACAATCGTTATCGCAACATTGAAGACAGCAGCCGAATATTCACCGAAGACCAAGCCCGCGAACTGTATCGCTACAAGGACTTCGCCGGATTCATGCTGGCATTCAAGGCCGTCACCGAGCGCCTGCGCACGGCAGACGATTACGAGCTGGTCACGCATCGCATGATGCAAAAGCTACACGCGCAAAATGTCGTTCACGCGGAGGTATACATTTCCGCCGGCGTCGTCCATTGGCGAGGCCAGGAATTCGCGCCCTTGTTTGAGGGTGCCGAGCGAGGCCGGCAGCGTGGAGAGCGCGACTTTGGCATCTCGCTTTACTGGATTCTTGATGCCGTCCGGCACTTCGGCGTGGATGAAGCGCAACGTGTCGTCGATGAAGCCATCCAGCTAAAGTCCCACAATGTGGTAGGCATCGGTATTGGCGGGGACGAACGCCGCGCTGGGCCGGAGCAGTTTCGCGAAGTCTACGAACACGCGGCGAAAAGCGGCCTGCGATTAACGGTTCATGCCGGGGAGACGGTTGGTCCGGAATCGATCTGGGGCGCGCTACGCGAACTGAACCCCGATCGCATCGGGCACGGGCTGCACGCCATCGACGATCCAGAGCTGGTCCGTTATTTAGCTGCAAAGCAGATTCCCGTCGAAATCTGCATGACCAGCAACTTGATGACGGGCTGTTGTGGGACCGTCGAAGAGCACCCAGTGCGAAAGCTGTTCGATGCCGGAGTGTGCGTCGTGTTGAATACCGACGATCCGGATATGTTCCGCACGACGCTGTCGCAGGAGTATCAACTGGCGCGAGACGTCTTCGGATTCAGCGAGGGCGAATTGCGCGAGCTGGCGAAGAATTCGTTTCGAGCGTCGTTCCTGCCGGAAGGGAGAAAGCGGGAATTGCTGGGTCAGAAGGGCCTTTAGGCCTGTGGGGGTATATTTTTCTTATTTGTCATCCCGAGCGACGAGGTCGCTACGACCGAGGAGTCGAGGGACCTGCTTCCCGCCGGTAGCGGAATGATGCCGATAGACAGCAGGTCCCTCCACTCCGCTTCGCTCCGGTCGGGATGACACTATGGAAGAAGCGGTGCGATGCGGGGCAACCGCTTACTCACCCGCCACGGTCATGCCGTCGATGCGCAACGTCGGCGAAGCGATCGAGCTGCGGAATTCGAGATCGTTGCCCATCTCGGAGATATTGAAGAACATGTCCTTGAGATTTCCGGCGACCGTGATCTCTTCCACCGGAAATGTGAGCTCTCCGTTCTGAATCCAGAGGCCGCTGGCGCCGCGCGAGAAGTCGCCGGTCACCAAGTTGACGCCGAAGCCGAGAAATTCGGTGACGAAAAGTCCGTCCTTGATGTCCGCGATGATTTCCTCTGCGCTCTTGGTTCCCGGCTTCAGGAAGAAGTTGCCCGGCCCGATGCCTGGTGTTCCAGCTAGACCGCGCGAGGCGTTGCCCGTAGTCTGCAGATTGAGCTTTTTCGCAGTGTAGGTGTTCAGGAGATAGGACTTGAGAACACCTTTTTCAATAACGATCGTCTTGCGACTAGGCACGCCTTCCG
>JASHXK010000430.1 GCA_030043575.1 Terriglobales bacterium | reverse complement strand
TCGTGCAGGACGCGCCGCGGCGACCACGCCGTATCGGCCAGGTGATACGGCAGGTCATTCAGGAAACATTGAATCCCGTAAGGGTCTTTCAGACGGCGCAGTTTGCGTAGCTCTGCCGGCGTGAAGCCGAGATCGTCAGTAACCATGATTGGATGAAATGCAGTTTACCGCATTGCATTGCGAAATCCCCGGAGCGGTTAGCTGGGTATGCCCTAAAGTTATGCCGATGGGAACGACTTGGCCTCGCGAATCGCTCTGGCGATGATCTCCGCAACGTCATTCTCGTCGAGTGACATGTCCAGTTCCTGAGCCTTTCTGATCAGTCGCGCGGCGTTCTCGAGCAATTTCAGCGTCCGATCGAGGTTGATAATCGGCCATGAGGCCAGTATAGAATGCACCTACGTCATGCGAAACAGAACCGCCACGACGCTGATCGCGATGGTCGCGCTTTGCGCCGTCGCATTCGCGCAGGGGAATCCAGCCGCCGTCACGATCGCCGGCCTCGACGGAAACAAGCAGACGATCACCATCGACCAGCTACGGCAGATGCCGCAACAAACCGTCACGCTGAATAATCCGCATACCAAGATGACGGAGAAGTACGAAGGCGTGCTGCTGACCGATGTTCTCGCTAAGGTAACCGCACCCGCGGGTGACAAGCTGCGCGGTGACGAGATGCGCGACTACGTCGAAGTCACCGGACGCGACGGTTACAGCGCGGTCTTCGCGCTGGCCGAACTGGATCCGGCATTCCAGGACAACAAAGTTCTGGTCGCGATCAGCAGCGAGGGCAAACCGCTCGACGACAAGCAAGGGCCGGTGCGAGTAGTTGCACCGCAGGATAAGCGCCCCGCGCGCAGCGTGCGCATGGTCGAGACGATCACCGTGCGGCGAGCGCCCTAATCCTTTTGCACCATGACTTCGGTCGACTTGATGATGGCGCGGACCGAGTCGCCCTTTTTCAAGCCCAACGATTCGGCGCTGGCGCGCGTGATCACGCTCTCGATCTGATGGTTGCCTACGCGAATGACGACGTGCGCCATGATGTCGCCGAGAGTGACGGATTCGACCGTCCCGGAAAGCTGGTTCCGTGCGGAGATTGTCATCCCAATAGCGTAAGAGCGGGAATGCTGCCGGTCAACCGCTCCGCTTGGTATTGGGGTGGAGCACGCCTGAGAGGCGTGCTCCACCCTGAGCAGAGTCTTAATGGAGCCACGACTGCCTACTCATTTCTCAACGCGATCATGGGATCGACCTCCGTCGCGCGGCGGGCAGGAATGTAGGACGCCGTGAGCGCCACCAGCAGCAACATGAGCGACACGCCGATAAAGATCACCCAATTGATCGAACTCACGCCGTACAGCACGGTGGCCATCACGCGCG
This sequence comes from Terriglobales bacterium, assembly GCA_030043575.1. Taxonomy (GTDB): domain Bacteria; phylum Acidobacteriota; class Terriglobia; order Terriglobales; family Acidobacteriaceae; genus Bog-257. Next base: position 6,367 of record JASHXK010000430.1, on the reverse strand, counting down.
TTAGCGCCAGCGTCGCGACTAGCCCGATGGCCACGCCGGCAACCGCTGAAATGACGCCCTGGCGGATCATGAGCTTGAGGATGTCATCGCGCTCGGCGCCCAGTGCCATGCGGATGCCGATCTCGCGTGTGCGCTGCAGCACGGAATAGGAGATCAGTCCATAGAGTCCGATCGTAGCCAGCACCAGCGCCAACGCGGCGAAGCTACCGATCAGGTAAAACGGATATCGACGCAGAAAGACGGCGGGCGAGCGATCGAGAAATTCCTCCATCGACTGCGGCTGAATGAAGGCCAGCTCGGAATCGATCGAGCGCAGCGTCGCTCGCGCGGTGCCCAACATCGCGGCCGGATCGCCCTGCGTGCGAATCACGTAATTCAGGTAGGACGAGTATCCCGAGTCCTGATCGACCGGAATATAGATCACGGGTGGCGGAGCCACGGCGAGGCTGTCTTCGGCAGCATCGCCCACAACGCCGACGATCTCGCGGAACGGCTCTTCCGGCGCGCGGGTCAGGCGAATGCGCTTGCCGATGGGATTCTCGCCATTGGGCAGGTGGCGCTTCACCCAGGCTTCATTCACCATCACGACCCAAGGTGCAGTCGCCGTGTCCGAGGCGGCAAAGGAACGCCCCCGCAACCGCGGAATCTTCATCACATCGAAATAATTCTGTTCGACGCGGCGTGAGATGGCAGACTCCTCTTCGCCAGGAGCGACCGCCTGGCCTTCGATCACAAAGCGATTGCTGACGCGATTGCCCACGACGGGCAGGCCGCTGGTGGCGGAAGCACCTGCCACACCCGAAGCGCTGCGCAGCCGCTCCAGAAACTGGTGCATCAACTCCAGGCCTTTGGGATTGCTGAAAGGCCAGTCCTTCGAAACCGGATACGACGTAGGAAGGTTGACCAGAAAGGTCAGCACGCGATCAGGCTCGAAGCCGGGATTCTGGCGCAGCACGCGGCGCAGACTTTGCAGCATCAATCCCCCGGCCACCAGCAAAACCAGCGCGATGGCAATCTCGCCGACCACGAGAACGTTCCGGATGCGAGCTCGCGAACCGCTGGTGCCGCCGCGCGACTCGTCCTTGAGCACCTCGGTGATCGGCATGAGCGGGACGGAAAGTCCCGGGCCCAGGCCAAAGAGAATGGCCGTCAGGACAGTAGTTGCGGCGATGTAAGCCATCACCGGAAAGCTGATACCGACATCAGCCAGATAAGGCATTGCGGTGAGCTGCGATTCGGGCACGGATCGCAGCAGCAGCCAGACGCCGATGGCTGCGCCGGCGAATCCGACGAGGGCGCCGGCCACCGACAGCAACAGGCTCTCGATCAGCAACTGCATCACGAGATGAATCTGCTTGGCTCCCAACGCCGAACGCACGGCAAACTCGCGCCGGCGATCGATGGAGCGGCTCAGCATCAGATTGGCGATGTTGGCGCAGGCGATCAGCAGCACGAAGCACACCGCTCCAAATAGCACCAGCAGCAAGGGGCGAATGTTGCCCACGATCTCGGAGCGCAATGGTTCGAGGTCGATGGTGACCGCGGCGTTCTCCTGCGGGTACTGCCGCGCCAGTTGCGCGTTGATGGCCTGCATCTCGGCTCGTGACTGCTCCAGCGTGACGCCGGGAGCGAGTCTGGCGACGACATTCAGCCAGCGGCCGCTGCGGGCAGTGGTCTCATAGTTGTTCAAGTGCAGCGGCACCCAGATGGGCACGATGCCCGCGGGATTGAATTCGAAATCACGCGGCAGAATGCCGATGACCGTGACCGGCTTGCCATCCAGGCGCAGGACGCGTCCCACCACGCCTGGATCGGCGGCGAAATCGCGCTGCCAGAAGTTGTAACTGAGCAGCGCAACCGTCGGTCCCTGGCCTTCGGGCAGATCTTCGCCGCCAACGAAGTCGCGACCCAATACCGGGCTCACGCCGAGCGTGGAGAAGAAATTGGTGGTGACCATGGCGCAAAACATGGTCTTGGGTTCGCCGTTGCCGCTCAGCGTAAAGGCGTCGTAAGCGAAGCCGGCCAGCGACTGAAGGCTTTTTGCCGAGCGCCTCCAGTCGAGGAAATCCGGATAGGAGGCGCTGTAAGCGCAGCATCGTGTGCGATGACGGCCCTCGCCAATGGTGACCAACTGCTGCGGATCGCGAAACGGCAGCGGACGCAAGAGGACGGGATAGACGACGGAAACGATGGCGGTGTTGGCGCCGATCGCCAATGCCAGGGTGATAACGGTTACCGCGGTGAAGCCGGGGTTCTTCCGCAGCATGCGCAGTCCGTAGCGAAAATCCTGGCTCAGGGTTCCCATGCAGGAGGCGAGGTGCTGATCAGTCTATATTATTAGCCACCGCAGCAAGGAATCGTTCGTCGCACGGCTCGCATCCATAAGCTTTTCGCGCACTGGCGCATTTGTGAATCGCAACCCGGTTCGCCATGGATTCTTCGGCCCCAGGAAAGATCGATGGCCAGCACGACAATCGCAGGTTCGGGTGGCTTCAGCATAAGCCGCCCCGCGCCCAGTCCCTGGCTGATTGCCCTCTCCGTGATGCTGGCGACCTTCATGGAGGTGCTGGACACTTCCATCGCCTCGGTCGCTTTGCCCTACATTGCCGGCAGCCTGTCGGCCACCAACGACGAAGCTACCTGGGTGCTCACCAGTTATCTGGTAGCGAACGCCGTGGTTCTGCCGGCCAGCGCATGGTTCTCGCTGAAGTTCGGGCGCAAGCGCTTTCTGCTTACCTGCATCATCATCTTCACGGTTTCCTCGTTCGCGTGCGGCGCGGCGACCAGTTTGGGGATGATCCTGCTGGCCCGCGCGGTGCAGGGCGCCGGCGGCGGCGCGCTGCAACCGCTGTCGCAGGCGATTCTGCTGGAGAGCTTTCCACCGGACAAACGCGGCTCGGCTTTGGCCGTATTTGCCCTCGGCGTGGTGGTCGCTCCCGTGCTGGGCCCGACACTCGGCGGTTATCTCACCGACACGTATTCCTGGCGCTGGGCGTTCTACATCAACATACCGATAGGAATCCTCGCGGTGCTGCTGATCGCGCGCTTCGTCGAAGACCCGCCGTACATCAAGAACGCCAAGCCGGGCAGGATCGACGGCATCGGACTGGGATTGCTGGCCCTGTGGCTGGGCTCGCTGCAGATCATCCTCGATAAAGGCCAGGAAGACGACTGGTTCGGAGCCACCTGGATTCGCTGGACGACGGCGCTGTTGGTGGTCACCTTTGTCGCCTTCATTATTCGCCAGCTGGTCCATGACAAGCCGCTGGTGGATCTGCGCGTCTTCAAGTACCGGAATTTTCGATTAGGCTGCATCCTGATCGCGATCTTTGGAGGCGCCCTTTATGGGCTGATCACCTTGCTACCGCTGTTCTATCAGGAGCTGCTGGGGTATACGGCTTACGCCGCAGGCTGGGCGGTGAGCCCGCGCGGCATTGGTGCGATTATTGCCATGCCCATCATCGGGATTCTCACCGCCAAGATCGATAACCGATGGCTGATTGCCTTTGGTTTCCTGCTGTTTGGTATCTCCGGCTTGTGGTTTGGACAAGTCAATCTGGAGATTTCCCAGTGGTCGTTTCTGTGGGCAATTATCATCAGCGGATTCGGCTCGGGCTCCGTCTTTGTGCCGCTGTCGGCAACCGCGGTCGCCGGCCTGCCCAACGAAGAGATCGGCAACGCCAGCGGCCTTTACAACCTGTTTCGCAATGTCGGCGGAAGCATCGGCATCTCCGTCGTGAATACCATCGTGGCGCGGCATGAGCAGCTCCATCAAAATGAACTGGTGCATTCGCTGGCGCCCAGCGCTCGGACCTTTCAGGATCAGGTGACGTCGCTGGCACAATACATCTACCAGCAGGGCTATGGGCCGGTGGAATCGGTGCGCAAGGCTTATGCGCTGGTCGGAGGGGAGTTGTCAGCGCAGGCACGGCTTTGGTCCTATGTCGATGACTTCCGTTATCTGGCGCTGGTCTGCTTCGCCTGCATTCCCATCGTCTTCATGTTGAAGAAGACGGTCGGCCGCAGAGGCGCGGCCGGGGCCGGTCATTGATCAAACCTGGCAATTAGCATTTGGCATTTGGCGAATGCAGGGGATGCTGTCGCTCAAAGACGAACACACTCAAAGGATTTCCATGACTAAACAGGAACGCAAGCGTTTCGCGGCCGTGATCGAAGCCGCCGAGTGTTTGTATCTGGAAAACATCGCCTTGAAGATCGTGCTTGAACATCGTGGTGTGACGCATTGGCAGAAGCTGGTGGACAGGTTGCTCAGCGACCCGGAGATACTGGCTGGCATTCATCTGAAATTCCGCAACTTGTATGAGAACCTGGAGCGCACTCCTGATCCATCCGCCGCCCTTGATAGCTTGCTGAGTCCACTTCCCCGACCCAAGAAGCCGCACTGAGCTTCTTCTCAGCCCTCCGTGTCTCCCTGGTGAGAAAACATGGCTACAATCGAGACGATGTCTTTTCGTTTCGAGATCGAAGCGCGTGACGGCAGCGCGCGAGCCGGCCGCCTGATCACGCCGCACGGCGAAGTCGAGACGCCGGTCTTCATGCCGGTCGGAACGGTCGGCACCGTCAAGGGCGTACCGCAAGATGTGCTGGAAGAGCTCGGCGTCCAGATTCTGCTCAACAACACCTATCATCTTTACCTGCGTCCAGGCGTCGAGACCGTGCGCCGGCTTGGCGGCGTGCAGAAGTTCATGTCGTGGGATCGCCCGATTCTCACCGACTCCGGCGGCTTCCAGGTCTTCAGCCTCAGCGATCTCCGCAAGGTCAGCGAAGACGGCGTTGCGTTTCGTTCGCATCTCGACGGCTCATCGCACTTCTTCAGCCCGGAGAGCTCCATCGCCGCGCAGATCGGCCTGGGCGCCGACATCATCATGGCCTTCGACGAATGCACCGAGCATCCTGCCGAGTACGCCCGCACCAAAGACTCGATGGAGTTAACGCTGCGCTGGGCCGCGCGCAGCAAGAAGTATTTTGAGGAGCACAAGCAGGAAGTACCGTGGTTCTGGCGCGGACTAAAGTCCGCGCCAGATTTTGAGATGGATCGGGACGGCACGGCTGAAGCCGTGCCCCTTCAAAGCAGAGGCGAAACGCAAGCGCTCTTCGGCATCGTGCAAGGTGGGATGTTCGCCGATTTGCGGCGTGAATCGGCGCGTCGCACGGTCGACCAGGATTTTCCCGGATACGCGATCGGCGGCCTTAGCGTCGGCGAGCCGCGGCCCATGACCTACGAGATGGTCGACGCGGCCATTCGCTTTCTTCCCCAAGACAAGCCGCGTTATCTGATGGGCGTGGGCACGCCGGAGGAGATCGTCCACTACGCCGCACAGGGTGTCGACATGATGGACTGCGTTCTACCGACGCGTGCGGCGCGTCACGGCTTGCTCTTCACCTCCGAAGGCCGCATCACCATCAAGAACGCCCGCTACGCCGCTGACGAAGGCCCGCTCGATCCGGCCTGCGGCTGTAAGGTCTGCGCCCGCTACTCGCGCGCTTATTTGCGGCATCTTTATTCTTCGAATGAATTGCTGGCGCAAGTGCTCAACACCATTCACAACCTGGCGTATTACCTGGGGACGATGCGGAAGGTGCGGCAGGCGATTTGCGCGGGAGCGTTTGCGGCAACGCGGGGCTGAAGACCTGATGTTCCACGCATCCGGGAGGATTCGCTCACCGTCTGCGGCGTCGTCGAGCGCGATTCGCGGCTCGGGGCTGGTGCTGCGCGGCTTCTGAATAGAATCCAATTGTCAAATTTCAAACACCACCCGCTTTATCAGTAGACCGAACAGTCACGGCGATATAGCATTAGCCGGCATCGCCAGCCATCGTTAGTCAACTACTACTGACGCGAACTTACGAGGAATCCATACATGAAGAGACTGTCTGCTTTGTCGATTGGAGTACTTGCTGTGCTTGTCGCTTCGTTGCCGCTGCTGGCGCAGAGGCCGGAGTCGCCCACCGGATACGCGCATACCAACGTTGTGGTTAATACGAATCGGCCGCCCGAGTTCGGCCCCTACGGCTATTTGCCCGTGCAGTTCAAGGCGGCTTATGGATTCAATCAAATCCCCAACCAGGGCCAGGGCATAACCATTGCCTTGGTGGACGCCTACGCCGATCCCAATATCACCTCCGACCTTGCGTTTTACGCCAACTACTTTCATCTCGCACCCTGTAACTTTCAAGTAGTGCAACTCGGCACGGTCCAAGGTCAAGGATGGGACCTGGAAGAGTCGCTCGATACGCAACAGGCTTGTGCTTTGGTGCCGCGGGCGAACATTATTCTGGTCGAAGCGGTCAGCGACAGCAATCAGGATCTCTTCAACGCGGTTGGGGTCGCGGTCGCCGCGCCCTA
>JASHXK010000429.1 GCA_030043575.1 Terriglobales bacterium | reverse complement strand
GTAAGAGGTGTAATCCTGCTGGCCAAGGCCGTCGTTGTTGTCGATAAGAAGGTTCATGGGGTTTCTCGTCAGGCATATCCCACAAAGTGGGACTAACTGCGAAACACAATCGCAGGGTCGATCGGGCGACCGCTACACCGCGGCGTTAGGCGCAGGGAGGTAGCTGCGATAGCACAGGACGGTCTCGTTGTCGTTGGTATCGGTAGTCGGCAGAGCCTGCAGGCTTACATGCAGCTGATTGCTGAAGAGCGGAGCGGCAAATTCCTGATGGGTTTCTGCCGCGCTGGCGGCCGGCTGCAGGCGGGGATAGTAAAAGCAGGCCTGGCCGCCGCTGTCGGGCACCACGATGAATAGCCCGGACCACTCCTGAAAGAAGCTGCTGCCTTCGCGATCGACGAAGGCAATGACTTGCTGGACTCCCATACTGGTTGTGGGCAGCGCAATCAGAGGCTCCGCTAATTGCAAGGCGGATGAGGTGATCGCGCTCACACGCGAGACGTTGAAGGTGATACGGCGGATAAAGTCGATATACGTTTGGCCGTTGAGAGGCGACGCCAGATACGTGCCGGCAGCTCCGGAACCGAGATAACCCGTTTGGCCGTTGTAGTCCACATCCACAGCAACGATCTCGCCGGCCGCATAGTTGGCCAGTTGATCGCTGGTGAGCACGATGGACGTGTAGGTGGAACCGCTCTGCACCGGGGATGCGGGCAGCGGCATGGCGCCGGATGGTTCGGGAGCAAGTCCGGGCTGTTCGGCGAGAACGTTCAACTGTTGGGTGCCGCCGGAGAGCGCCAGTTGCAGCTTGCCCCAGGAAAGAAGGTCGAACTCAATGCGCGCCTCCGGCTGCATGCGGCACTGCGCGGTAATGTTGGCGGCCGGGCCGGTGCGAAGCGCGTCATACTTGGTGGCAGCGGTGCGTCTGAAGTTCTCGACCCAGCCCAGGTCGATCCAGGGAGCCGGGGGCGAGTCGAGATTGAACGGACCTTGCGCGGGATCGAAGGCCGCGATGGTTCCGGTGACGCGATTGATGGGAGCCGCGTAGGCGCGCACGGCGCGCGCGGCCGGCGCCATCTGCGAGCGCTTGGCATACGGGTTGGAGCTCATGACTGATTAACCTCAGGATAGAAGAACACGGTGACGGTGACGTCACGCCCGACGTACGGGGGCGTGCTTTTGGCGGCGTTCAGAACCGGCAGGGTCCAGAAGATGGTTGAGCCGAGCGAGACTGGCGATCCGCTGCTGTAATCGCACTTGGCAGTTTGCGGGGGTGAACAAATGGCCAGCAGGTCGTTGTCGAGGCTGGCGAGATCGCGGCCGCGATCGAGATTGGCATTTTGTACCGACCCCTTGGTGCAATAGGAGATGGTACAGTCCATCGCCATCAGCGTTCCAACAGACAAAGATGTGGGACGCGCATTCCCCCAATGCAGATAAAAGCAGTCGCATAGCAGAGGCGCGCCGGTCGGCGGCTCGTTCTCAATTACGGCGATGGCGGGACGAGTAGCGCCGTCAAGCGTGATGGTGCGATTCGGATCGACCACGACCAAGCGATCACGCAGCGCGATGTAGAAGCTGTCTTTGGTTGGTTGCATGATGTCCTACTCTGTGGCAGTAAGGTGATAGAGGCAGTCGGCACCGAGATACTTGTCGACGGTGACGGTGTCAATGCGCATGAGTTGGTCGTAGTACAGAATGCCCTGGGCGACCAACAGCCAGGCGGCGACGTCCTGGATGCCGTATTGTTTGGCGATTGGCTTGAGCGCCGTGGCGCCGACGACGGCTTCAATGCGGCGCTTGCCGTCCGATGTGGGCTCCAACGCTTTGATAAGCGCCGGCGAAACTTGCAGGTCTTCGGCTGTGGGAGGTTCGAGACCGAGCTGACTGTCGGTGTCGCCGGTGGATGGATCGGAGATGCGGATGGTGACCTGTGTATCGCCGCCGGAACACAGCAAAGCGTCGGCGAAGCGGCGAATGGCGCAGGCATGGCCGGGAATGCCGGCAGGATCGTTGTTGGACATATCAGGCTACTTTCTGTGCAACGAAGGGCGCGAGCATCTCCTGCACCGTGGCATCGAGCAGGGTGTCGGCAAAGTAGGCGAAGTGCATGGCATTCAGAGCGCCTTCGCGGACATTGAGGGCGGGCATGGCCTGCGCATTGCGGACCAGTTGCACGCAGGCGAACTTTACCGGATCAGGAATGGCGGTGAAACCTCCCGTATAGGTCAGCTCCATCTCGTCGAAATACATGCCCAGAGGATTCGGAAGCCATGAGATTTCGCCGGTCTCACTGAAGAAATCAAAGTTGGTAACGTCGAGGCTGATCCACGTACCGGGCAGGCCGAAGACCATTGCATACTCGGTAGCAGTCTCCCACATTGTCAGATCCTCGCCACGGCGCGGGATGCCGTAGCGGGCCCGACCCCCGCTCAGCGGGGACGTACCACCTTGTGGAACTGCCAAAGGCAGATAGGTGAGGCGCAGGACATTGCGTCCTGGCACCAGCCGAACACGTTCGACGAATGTTGATACCCACAATGTGGGACGTCTGCAGTGTGTGTTGATGATGGAGCAAGCGGCGGAAACCCAGGACTCGGGTGTATCGGGCTCGAGACCGTAGGTTTGATATTCGGAATCGGCTAAGTAGTTCATAGGAAGCCTTTAGCAATTGGCAATTAGCGGTTAGAAAAGCCCCACCCAAGCGAGAGCAACCTGGGTGGGACACTCGAGCGGGGAATTGCGGCGAACGAACGCGCCTGATGCGCTCCGGGAATCGATCGCCGCAGTGCCGTCCAACCGTGGCGGACCGCAGATCCCTGCGCAGCGTGAAGTCCTGCCGCTGTGCGAAAGGATTCACTGCGCTCGAGATGACGGAACTGGATGTGTCGCCAGTTGCACCGCTGAAGCGGTGCTCCACCCGGCTGGACAACGAGGATTAGCGGTCGACGGTCACCTGATAGTGGGCGTAGTTAGCGCCTTTGACAACAACGGCGCCGAACTTCACCACCACCATCTGCGAAGTCAGCGAGGCGGGAGTGCCGAGTTGGAAGACCCGTGGAGTGGGGCTGGTGAGCCAGTGGTACTCGATGAGGTCCTCGGTGACGATGTAGACGGGCAACTGGGCATTGCCGGTGCCGGGCGTTCCGGTGTAGGGGATGGACCAGTCCGGAATCAGGGGCAGCTCGCCGGCTTGCGTAGAGAGCGTCTTGACGACCAGACCGCCAGCGACCGTGGTGGTGGAAAGCACCACATTGAATTCCTGCTTCATCTCGCGGTCGATCAAATCGAGCAGCACGGGGCTGGAATAGATAGCGGTGGGCCGCACCTCAAAGCCGCTGCTGGAGACCATCTGTGCGATGATGCCCTTCAGCCCATCGACGATACTGGCGGTGGTGGCAATGGTAGCAGTGTTGCCGCCGGCAGCGATTTGCCCCATGACGCCGAAGTACTGGGGCGTAGTGGGTTGGGTCAGCGAGGTGTCGGTGCCGTTCCACAAATTGACGTCGTGGGTGAGCAGCAGGCCTTCGACGGAATCGGCCAGGTCCTTGGCTTGCAGATAGGCGAACTGCGCCTGCTGCGCGCCAACTTCCATGTCGAAGACGTTGTAGTTGATCTGCGAGACCAAACACTTCA
>JASHXK010000428.1 GCA_030043575.1 Terriglobales bacterium | reverse complement strand
GGCACTAACGCAGCTCCGGATGAGGCATTTCATATCCCGCACTCCTCCACAGTGTTGGCCCCACTAGGATTCTACCGGGCCATCGCTGACTGGGAAACATTCTTTCTCCTGAGTCTCATACAGTGCGTATCGTTGATTTGCCCAGTGGCAGCTTCCACAGGCTTACTGCCCGCAGCCCGCTCAGCAAGAACGGGGGTTCTCCTAATGCTGGTCGATTGACGACTCCGATGATGGAGCCCCTGTAATGCCAACGCGGCCTTCGCGAATGATCCTCGAGAATTCAGGGTTTGCGTCAGCCGCTCTGGCTGCGGAGTTGATGTGCGCTTGTTCCTTCAGTGAGGGCAGCGACAGCCCGCCAGTAACCAAGCCACCATCTTCATACATCATCTCGTCAGCTTTGCCGTTCAACAAAACACGCCAATCCAGGCGCATGGCAACCTGATCGGCTTCACTCGCGGACACCGCGATGTTAGTGGTGCAGTTGTTGGTCAGGGCGTTATACCACTCCGTACGTGCGTGCAAATCATTGATACGCTCAAGGTATTCCAGAGATCTTGCGAGCCTTCTGCGGAGTCACGCTGGTGCGGAACAGATAAACCTCTTCGCCTTTGCGGTAATTGGTCCGAAGCCGAATGAGATCACGTTCATCACCGACAATGTAGGTGAGCGTGTATTGCCGAAAGAACCCGCGGATCGCAGAATATTCCTGGCCGACAGCATTTCGGGTTTCAATCGACATGGCGACGTGATCTTGGTCGCCAAAGTCGTAGCTCACAATTGGGTGAGCGATCCATGGTGATCCCCACCATGTGATGAAGATATCGGCGCCGCTGAGATTGTGGAGGTTGTAATAGCGAGTCTCCCATTTGCATGTGTAGTCGCTCTCAGTGCGATAGTCACAATTGCGAAAGTCGTGGATCGTGACTTGATCTCCGTCGATGTCAGCATACGGGGTTTCGGCATTGTCCGGTTGCCAGTTCCGATTGTTGGGAGGCTTGAGTGAAAGCCACCAAGCGAGGACGATTAGAAACCCGAGGAATGTGATCAACAGTCCCTTTCGACCTTTGCGAAGAACGAATAAAGATAGCAGAGCCAGAACGAAATACCCGATGGCCGCAGCGGTCCTCAACTCCGAAAAAGGAGAGTCGAAGTAAATCGCTGCCGTCGCCCACACTGTCAGGAGGAGCGCAACAACCGTCACGATCGCGAAAGCAATCCTACGTAGCCACACACCAACGCGATAAGGGTCTCTCCTATCCCACCTTAGAAGCAGGGAGATTGCTATGCACTTGCAAGAGATCGCTATTAGAGTGACGCAGACACGGTGATTGTAGCTTGCCTTGCTCCGTCTTCTCGATAGTTCGCAAGACAAGCGAAGCGGAAGTAGCGCGTCAGTTTGAAATCTTCACAATGAAATACGGGGAGATCAGCGATAGCACTCCAATGCCGCCCAGGAACAGGACATACATCGTAAATCCGGGCGTCATGCGATGATGGGCCGCAGCCCTGCCAATTGCCTCGAAGAATGCCAGAGAAGTGACGAGTACAGACAGCGCACAAAGGATTCGAAGGATCACGATTCCTTGCTCCGCTTCTTGTAAGGCCCGCGCTTCTTCGCCTGCGGCTGTGGCAATAGCGCAACTAATTCTCCCATGCTCCAAACGTGATCGGTTAGGCACGCTTCCATTGCCGGCGTCACGCGCAGTGTTCTGTGGATGCGACAGAAATTGTAGTACATGAAGTACAGCGCAACGCGTGACCGCGGTTTTCGACTTTCTTTGAAAAGCCATTTTGTCAGGCGCGTGAAGCGGCGCATCGACATGCGCATGTGAGATTCTGGCGTTCGACGAACGACGTGCTGACGTGCTTCGGATCAGGGTCGCCTCTCACAACTTTCATGTCGCAGCCGATGCACGTCGCAAGTGCGTATCTGGATTTCTCGGGCGTTGGCGCACCGTAAACCTTGTGAAGCCGTGCATGGTCAGCGTCGCCGCCGAACGCCGCTTCGACAGCGGGGAGATAGACAGTGGTAGTCTTCTTCATGGCCGGTCTCCTTTATCTCTTGCGCTTCGAGCGCGTCGATAACTTGGGAGCGTATAGCATCCCGTTCGGAGGCCGGCCTTCTCATCCCATCTGATTTCGCCAACTATTGCTGCGTATCTATCGGCAAGTGGACATCCACCAAAGCATTTTCGAGCCCACAACTGTTAGTGATGCAGCATCGCGCTGGTCTGCTTGTCTGCGGGGGCGCCGATAAGGACCGCGCTGCTCCGGCACAGGCTGTCTCACGCCATGGATTGCGGTTCGTTCAATTGCGAACCTCCGGCGCATGACTTTCCTGTCTTGCCCCAGGAACAGTCCGTGGCGGAGGCGGCAGCGGACGCTGGGCAGGAGCGATTTCCCTTGGCTCTGGCGGATGCAGATTCGCTTCCGGCACGGTTGGACTCACCGATGGGCGTGCACCGTCGGGCGCGCGGTTCTGGCTGGCGATCGCGGCAAAGCGTTCGGTGTTGTCGGCCAGGCGGATGCTCTCGTAGCCTTTGCGCCGCGCGATGATGCGGTAGTCGAAAGCGATGCTCGCCGTTCCGCCGCCCAACTCGCGCACCTCAAAGCTGGTTGCGGTCTTGTTGGTCACGTACAGGCCTTTGCAGTCGCCGTTCGGGGTCAGGAAGACGTGGTATTCCTCGCCGGTGTTCACCGTTTGCGCGAAAGTGGCTTCCAGGCTCACGACCGCCGCTCCGTTCGCGAGCCGGCCAGAGCCGAAGTCCTCAAACCAGTTCTCGGGCGCTTCCACCGCATAAAGCGCCACCTTGCGCGAGCCGCCATCCACCGGAACCACCGCCGACTTCGAGCCGTTGCACGCCAGGTCGCCGCTGACATCCATCAAACAGACGCCTCCGTAATTGGGCCCATTCGCGACCAAAACTGGAGCCCCGATGTTGGTGGACTCGTTGTTAGTGAGGGCTGCGGTCGCAATGTTCCCTCCGTTGTTGGCGCCTACGATGGCAATGCCGTCGTCGTTGGTTCCCACCAAGCCGGCGCCGCCGGTCACATTCGTCGATCCCCAGATCCCCACGGGGAGCTGGTTTACACCGGTACTAGACACCGCAACCGCCGCTCCAAGCATGCCAATACCCGTCGTGCTATTCGTCAAGCCTTTCACCGCCGAGGCCTGCCCGGTAGTGCTGGTGTTGATGCCGCTGACGGCGAACCCAGTCGGGCTGGCGGACTGTCCGTAAACGCCGTACGCATTGCCGCTGGTCGCAAAGTTAAAGCCGATAACCCCAGCGCCGCTGCCGCTGTAGGATGTTCCTTGTACCCCGTACGCAGTGCTGCCGCTGGTCGCACTGTTAACGCCGGCAACCCCGGTGCCGCCGGTGCTGGCGGTAGTCCCGTATACGCCAAACGTAGTGCCACTAGTCGCATTGGCAACGCCGTAAACCCCACTGCCGCCGGTGCTGGTGACATATCCCCACACTCCGTACGTAGTGCCGCTGGTTGCATTAGCAACGCCGTAAACTCCGGTGCCGCCGCTGCTGGCGGACGTTCCCTGTACCCCGTTCGCATAGCCGCTGGTCGCATAGTTATAGCCATAAACCCCGGCACCGCTGGGGCTGTAGCCGGTCCCCTGTACGCCGTACGTAGTGCCGCTGGATGCATTGGCTTGGCCCCGAACCCCGGTGCCGCCGCTGGTCGCAGTGTTCCAGCCGAAAACCCCGACGCCACTGCCGTTGGAGGAGTACCCGAATACACCGTCGCTGTTGGCCGCATCGTCCTCGCCGTACACCGCCTGGCCGCTGGCAACAGTGCTGATGCTCGAAACACTTGCCCCGGAAAACGTGTCGGCCGTATTGGAGAGGTTCACCGCGCCGCTGTAGGTTCCGCCGAGTTGCGAGCTTTGCAGCGTGCCCCCCAGGTTGGTAAACATCAAGCCGGTCAAACCGGCGCCGCTGCCGCTGAAGGAGTTGCCGGCATTCGACAGCGTCACCGCACCGCTGTAGGTTCCAGCCAATTGCGTACTGGCGAGTTGGCCGATCAACTGCCCGAACGAAATCCCGGTCAGCCCGGAACCGCCGCCGTTGAAGTTGCCGGCTGCCGTGACGTCGCCGTTAGCGTCGACGGTGAGCTTGGTGGCGCCATTGTTCTCGCCGAGCAGGATGTTGCCCCCGGCTGTGTTGTTGAATACTCCCGCGGTGCCCGTCGCGCTGCTGACCGATCCGCTGACGCCGGTGGTGTTGCCGCTGGTCGCCGTCGAGACGCCCAGAAGCGCTGTGCCGGTCGTGCTGGCAACCCTCCCGTAAACGCCATAGGTACTGCCGCTGGCTGCGGTGGCGTCGCCAAAGACGCCGAAGCCGGCGTTGCTGGCGCTGTATCCGCTCACGCCACTGGTGGTTCCGGTGGTGGCCGTCGCATTGCCAGACACCGCTTGTCCGCTGGTGCTGGCGCTGTACCCGACCACGCCTCTGGTGTTGCCGCTGGTTGCCGTGGCATTGCCAAATACGCCATAGCCGGCATTGCTGGCGCTGTTTCCGCTCACGCCGTTGGTGGGTCCGGTGGTCGCCGTGGCGCTGCCGT
>JASHXK010000427.1 GCA_030043575.1 Terriglobales bacterium | reverse complement strand
GAGCGGTTCGGGCTTCGATCCCAGCCAGACCGACTCGATGGTATCGCCCGCGATATGCTTATCCAGCCCGCGGGCCACAGTTTCTACTTCAGGCAACTCCGGCATCGTGAAAATAGTGTACGGCAGAAGACGCCATTCGCTCTTCGCCGTTCGCTTTCCGCTCTGCACCCGTAGCTCTCAGCAAGCGTTGCGAGCATCTGGAAATCGACCTCTGGCGAAGAGCGAATAGCGAAACGCGATACCTTTTCCCATCTCAACCGTCCAACTACCCACTGGCCCTTTGACATCGCCTTGCGACTGAAGAATAATCTGCTTGTCAGCTCCGGCTTTGCCGCAGTTCACTCCCCTGTGTTGATGCCAGATCGCGAATCCTGCGGACAGCCAGCGAATTTCCAGCGTGTAATGGGCTGGCAAAAGAGGTTCCATATGCGCACACGTAGACGGCAGCGTGGTTTCACCCTCATCGAACTCCTGATCGTCGTCACCATCATTCTGATCATTGCGGCCTTCACCATCCCCAAACTGACCAAGTCGACCATCCCGGCTCACGAGGCGTCGGCGATCGCCAGTATTCAGGCGATCAATGAAGCCGAGATGATCTACGCCAGCAGCCATCCCGACGTAGGGTTCACGCCGGATTTACAGATGCTGGGCGGCACGGATCAAAGCGGCGGCCAGCAGACGATCGACAATCAGCTGGCTGGCGGCCGCAAGAGTGGTTACTCGTTTACCTACACTCCGGGTGAGAAGGTGAACAATGCGATCCGCTCGTACACGATCACCGCGGTGCCCGATCAGGTGGGCACGACCGGGCAGCGGCGTTTCTTTTCGGACGAGTCCGGCGAGGTTCATTACAACGCTGACGGTACCGCTGACGCCGCCAGCCCCACCATCAGCAATTGACTCTTAGGAATCTTGCTCGCGTCTAAGGTCTCTCAATTGTCGCTATCTCAGCAAAGCTCCCGTGCGATGAGCGGGAGCTTTCGCGCATTTGCCGCAAGCGTTTTGCTTTTGCTCTGCACTCTGCCGCTACTGGGTCAAACAGACGTTCACGCCCTGGCCGCGAAAGTCGACCAGCGCTACGACCACCTGCACAGCCTGGAGGCTCGATTCACCGAAACCTACACAGGCGCCGGCATCTCGCGCACCGAGAGCGGCACGCTCCTGCTCAAGAAGCCGGGCCGCATGCGCTGGGATTACGATCAGCCACGTCCCAAGATGTTTCTGACCGACGGGCAGATGGCGTGGTTCTACGTTCCTGGTGAGAGCCAGGCGCGCCGCACGCCGGTCAAGCAACTCGACGATCTGCGCTCGCCCCTGCGCTATCTCCTCGGCAAAACCAAGCTGGAAAAAGAACTCGAAGGCCTTTCCGTCGCGTCCGATGAGAAGCCGGCTTTCGCCGGCGATGTCGTGCTGCGAGGTGTTCCCAAAGGAATGGGGGATCGGATGGAACAAACGCTTGTGGAAGTCTCGCCCGATGGCCTGATCACACGGATCGTCGTGCAAGAGATCGACGGTTCTACGACCGAATTCCGCTTTCTTCAGCAAAAGGAAAACGTCGAAATACCAGACGCACAATTTCGCTTCGTCCCGCCCCCCGGCGTAGAGATCGTGGCAGGAACGGAGATGTTGGAATAGTTTTCGGCCGTCGGCTATCAGCCATCAGCTTATACAGGCAGCGGGAAAAATCGGATCTCGAACGCTTCGTGTCAGGGCACGACTTTAGTCCTGCCGATAAGCTGTTTATTCTTAATGCGAGCCGGCTTCAGCCGGCGACATAAAACGGGCGCACAGAGTGTTTCGGCAGCCTGTTAGCCGACGGCTGACAGCCGATAGCCGACAGCGGAAGCTGTTAGACTACAGTCAACACCCTCTCCGCGGGACTTTCTGATTTTATGGCCGAATACACCATCAAAATGGCCGACGAGCGGGGGCACGTTCTAGAGCAGGTCGAGAATGGCGCCTCGGCGGCTGAGATCCGCGACCGCTTCTCGCAGCAAGGCTATTTTGTCTATTCGATTAAGACCAAGGGGCTGCTTTCTACCGAGTTCAATCTGCCCCGCCGCCGCAAGGTCAAGCAGGAGCAGTTTGTCATCTTCAATCAGCAGTTCGTTACCCTGATTCATGCCGGACTGCCGATCATTCAATCGCTGGAACTGCTGATCAAGCGCCAGCGCAATCCATTCTTCCGCTCCGTATTGCAGAATGTGCGCGACCGTGTGCGTGGCGGCGAATTGTTGTCGGAGGCCTTCGAGGCCCAGAAGGTATTTCCCAAGGTCTACACTACGACCCTGCTGGCGGGCGAAAAGAGCGGCAACCTGGAAGAAGTTCTCGGCCGCTATATTTCCTTCCAGCGTCTGTCTGTGAGCTTTCGCAAAAAGCTGATTTCATCTCTCGTGTATCCGGCCTTGCTGGTGGCCGTGCTCATTGTGATGCTGACCTTCCTCATCACCTTTGTCGTCCCCAAATTTGCGGATTTGTATCACACCCTGGGCGGCGATCTGCCGCCCATGACCTCGCTGATGTTGGCCATCGGCGTCAATGCCAAAGCCTATTCGGTTTATGCGCTCGGAGTGCTCGTTATCGTGGGGTTCTTTGGGTGGCGCTGGATGAGGAGCGAGAGCGGCTCGACGTACATGGACCGCATCAAACTGAGAACTCCCATGCTGGGCGATATTTGGTTGAAATATCAGGTAGCGGTGTTTTCGCGAATGCTGTCGACGCTGCTGTCGGGCGGATTGCCGCTGGTGCCGTCGCTCGAGACGGCTGGCGAATCGATGCAAAGCCGCCTGATGGCGCACGGCATCGAAAGCTCGACGCGCAGCGTACGTGAGGGCCAGGGGCTGGCCAAGAGCCTGGAAGAGACAAAGGTCTTTCCTGAGATGTCAGTAGAAATGATTGAAGTCGGCGAGTCGACGGGCGCTTTGCCGGCGATGCTGAACTCGATTGCCGAGTTCTATGAGGAAGACGTCAACAACGCGCTGGCGACCGCGATGTCGCTGATCGAGCCGATCATCCTCATCGTCATGGGCGTGGTCGTGGCCTTTGTGCTGATCTCGCTTTATCTACCGATCTTCAGCCTGGGCGCGGGAAGTCTGCATTGAAGAAGATATGAGCTGTTAGCTCTTAGCTTTTAGCAATCAAAACGTCGACTGATCGATTGCTAAGAGCTAAGAGCCGGCACCGGCGAAAGGCGAATAGCGAAGGGCGGATTTTATGGCAACACCACCAAAAGCAATCTTCGTAGGCGGCAACGGCGGTATCGCCACCGGCGATGAGATCGAGCGCGGTCAAGATCTGGCGCGGCGCTATCGTTGCGAGTTTGTGGATCTGAAAAACTTTCACATTCAGCACGAGTTGTTCCGCAAGATCCCCGTCGACCTGATGTTCCGCTATAACTTCGTCCCGCTCGAGGACAAGGCTGACGGCAGGCTGCTGATCGCCATTGCCGATCCCAGCCAGCTGATGATGATTGACGAGATCGGCCTGCTTTTGGGCCGCCGGATCTCGACCAAGGTCGCCACGCTCACCCAGATCAACGACATCCTCAAGAAGACCGAGCAGTCGCAGCGCGTGCTGGAGGAAGCCAGCGAAGGCTTTGCTCTCGATGTGATCGCGGAAGACGAGAACTCCGACGAGACTATCTCGATCGAGAAGCTGACGGCTGAGGCCGACATCAGCCCGATCATCCGCCTGGTCGACACCACCATCTTCACTGCTTTGCAGCGGCGGGCCAGCGATATTCACATCGAGACGCGCGACGACTCCGTCGTCATCAAGTACCGCATCGACGGCGTGCTGCAACAGGCCATGCAGCCCATCGCCAAGGAACATCACTCGACCATCATCTCGCGTATCAAAGTCATGAGTGAACTCGACATCTCCGAGCGCCGCGTGCCGCAGGACGGCCGTTTCCGCGTGCGCTATAACGGCCGCTCCATCGACTTCCGCGTCTCGGTCATGCCGTCAATTCACGGCGAGGACGCCGTGCTCCGCGTGCTCGACAAAGAATCGATGAGCGAGAAGTTCCACAAACTCACGCTCGACGTGGTGGGCTTCAGCGACGAGGACCTGCGCAAGTTCCGCCGTTACATCAAGGAGCCCTACGGCATGGTGCTGGTTACCGGCCCAACCGGCTCCGGCAAAACGACCACGCTTTACGCTGCGCTCAACGAGATCAAGACCGATGAAGATAAACTGATCACGATCGAAGACCCGGTCGAATATCAGATTCGCGGCATCACGCAGATTCCGGTCAATGAAAAGAAAGGTCTGACCTTCGCTCGCGGACTGCGCTCCATTCTGCGTCACGATCCCGACAAGATCATGGTGGGCGAAATCCGCGACACTGAAACCGCGCAGATCGCCATCAACTCCGCGCTCACCGGGCACCTGGTTTTCACGACTGTCCACGCCAACAACGTAGTCGATGTCCTCGGCCGATTCCTGAACATGGGTGTCGAGGCTTACAACTTCGTTTCGGCATTGAACTGCATCCTCGCGCAGCGGCTGGTGCGGCTGATCTGCGAGTTTTGCAAGAAGGAAATTCATTTTTCTCCGGAAGAGCTGGAAGCGAGCGGCCTGGATCCGAAAGAATGGGCAAGTTTCGCGTTTTATGAAGGCGAGGGCTGCATTGAATGCGCGGGTACCGGCTTCCGCGGCAGAACCGCAATTCACGAACTGCTCGAGCTGACCGACAATGTGCGTGAAATGATTCTGGCCAAGAAACCCAGCAGCGAAATCCGCCGTACCGCAAAAGAAGAGGGAATGCATTTCCTCCGCGAGTCGGCAATTGATAGAGTGAGACGTGGCCTGACCACGTTGAAAGAGATCAACAAGGTCACGTTCATTGAGACGACGAGATAAAGAAGCCGTCGGCTATCGGCCGTCAGCCGTCAGCTCAGCATTGGGAGGGATCTTAAGGTTTAACCGATAGCTGACAGCCGATAGCCAACAGCCAATACCGTGCCAACCACTAAGAACATCACGCGTCCCCGCGTCGCCTGTGAAATCAGCGCCGATCGTATTGTGGCCGTGCGTGCGGCCGACGGCGCGACCATGCTCGAAGCCGCGGCAGCAGCGGCTTTGCCGGCAGGCCTGCTCACTCCTGGGCTCCAGCAAGCGAATCTGCCGGACCGTGCCAAACTTGTACCGGCGCTACGCGACTCGCTGGCCGCGGTGGCGGGGCGTGCGCGTGACATCTGCCTCATCATTCCCGACGCGACCACCCGCGTGATGCTTCTGGATTTCGAAACATTTCCGGAAAAACCGCAAGATGCGGATGCGGTCGTCCGCTTTCGCTTGAAGAAGTCCTTGCCCTTCGACGTGGAACAGTCCTCGGTTTCGTTCGATCGCCAGGGAACGTCGCTTCCAATCCGCGTGGTGGCTGCCGTGACTCCGCGCAGCGTTCTGGAAGAATATGAATCTTTGGTCAGCGAAGCCGGCTATAACCCGGGCTCCGTATTGCCTTCAACCCTGGCTGCACTGGGACTGGCCGATGCCTCGCGCCCGGCCATGGTCATCAAGGTCGAACGCGGCACCACGACCTTTGCCATCGTCGATCAGGATCAAATATTGCTGTATCGCGCACTCGATAATGGTGGCGCTGCCGTAACTGGTGAATCGCTCGTCGACGACGTCAATACGTCCCTGGTCTACTTCGAAGATCGATACGGAGTGAGTGTAGACCGCCTGCTGGTTACCGGCGTGCAATCGGCGCAGGCCCTGCAGGAGGCCTTGGCCGGCTCGGGCATTCGCGTGGAAGAGTTGGTTTCTGACATGGCAGCCGGAGCCGTTACCGGCAATGTGCCGCGCTCGGCCTTGGCCGGAGTGGTCGGAGCTCTGGTTTTCTGATGCGAATCAATATCAATCTCGCCACTCAGCCGTACGAAGTCGCCCGTGAATACAAGCGGCGGATGACGATGCTGATCGCCGGCCTGGCCGTGCTGGCCATTGTGCTGGTGGCCTACATTCTCTATCAACGAGTGCACTCACGTATTATCAACCAGAAGCTGGCCGACGTGCAGCGCCAGATGGACGCGCTGAACCATGAAGAGGCGCAGGCGCGCGCCATTCTAAACCGCCCAGCCAACAAGGCGATCGCCGACCAGTCCGAGTTTCTCAACGAGTTGTTTGCTCGCAAGTCCATGTCGTGGACGCACATCTTCACCGTGATGGAAAAGATTGTGCCGCCTGAGCTGCACGTCACTTCCATGAAGCCGGAATATAGCAAGACCGGCGATCTGGTGCTGCATGTCATCGTGGCGACGGATTCGCGCGACCGCGCTGTGGAGATGGTGCGTAACATGGAGAAGTCCACTCACTTCCATGAGCCGCAAGTGGTGGCTGAGACCGTGGTGACCAATACCAGTGAGCAGAGTCAGGGGGGCGCCATTCAGTTCGACATCGCTGCCATCTATGTTCCGGGCATGACGGAAGCCGATGAGACCCAGACCGCTGATGCCACGACCGGCGCCGCGACCGCTCCGTCGCCAACCTCTGCGGTAACGCCAGGACCCGGCGCAGCGCGCAATCCCGCAGCGCCGGTTGCACCGAATGCCCGCCCGGGTTCCAATGTCCAGCCCAACGTTAACGCAGCGCAAACCCAGCCTCTCCCGCCACCGTCGATGAGGAGGCACTGATGGCTAGCATTCGCGAGACGCGCAAGAAGCTGATGCCGGCGGTGATCGCGCTGGCCGTACTCGACTTGGTATGTGTGGGATATATTTTGTCGCCCGCGGGACGCTCGCGCCAGGCGCGACAGCACGAATACGACCGGATGCGGCAGCAGCTGATTGCCAAGCAGCAGGAAGTTCTACCCACTCGCGGCATGGATCAGAAGTTGAAACAGGCCTCGCACGACATCACCGGCTTCTACGATGGGCGTTTTCCAGCGGAGTATTCGGAGATCTCAGCCGAGTTAGGTAAAGTGGCAGCCGACAACAACGTGCGCTTGTCCGCCATCAAGTATGAGGAAAAGGCAGCGCCGGTCGAGGATTTGCGCAAGCTGAACATCGAAATTGCACTTTCAGGCGATTACTTGCAGGAAGTGAAGTTTATCAACGGCCTGGAGCGCGACAAGATGTTCTTTCTGATCAACGGAGTCGCTCTTGGAGAGCAGCAGGGGAACGTTCGTTTGCAGCTGAAACTGGAAACTTACCTCCGAGCGGGAGCAGCCAAGTCGTGAAGCTCGGCACCGAAAACAAGACCAAGACGATCCTCGCAGGTGTGTTGGCGGTGATCGCCGTCGCGCTCGTTGTACATGCGTTCTGGGGCGGAGGTGAGGACACGGCTCCGGCAACGGAAGCAGCGCAACATGGTAGCGCGAAAGCTGGTCGCAAGACTCACACCCTGCTTGCCCGCTCGCTTGATCCCAGTCTGCGCTTTGATTTGCTGAAGGAGAGCGAGGACGTGACCTACAAAGGAACCGGTCGCAATATCTTCCGCTCCGAAGCGCCACCGCCGGCAATTCCTCAGCCAGTTCAGCAAGCCATGCAGCAGGACACAGGTCCGCCGCCACCACCACCACCGCCGCCGATTGATCTGAAGTTCTACGGCTATGCCGGTCCGAAGGGCGGCAATCGGCAGATCTTCCTCTTGCGAGGT
The DNA here is from genome assembly GCA_030043575.1 of Terriglobales bacterium. Taxonomy (GTDB): domain Bacteria; phylum Acidobacteriota; class Terriglobia; order Terriglobales; family Acidobacteriaceae; genus Bog-257. Next base: position 7,189 of record JASHXK010000427.1, on the reverse strand, counting down.
GAGGACATTTTTCTGGCGAAGGAAGGACAAATCATCGACCGCCGCTACAAGATTTTGCATATCGGGGCAAACTCGGTCGAGATTCAGGACGTGCTGACCAACCACACGGAAACGAAACCGCTCACCGCGGGATGAGCTAACCGTGAAAACGAATCATCCGATTACGGATCCGCATCGCTCGGCGCGCCGCCAGCGCGAGGGCGGATACATGCTGCTTGCCATTCTGCTGATGATGGCGCTGATGATCATTGTCGCAACGTATTACACTGCGCCTCGTTTGGTGCAGCAGATCAAGCGCGATCGTGAAGAGGAGATGATTCATCGCGGTACGGAGTACGCGCGTGCCATCAAGAAGTTTTACAAGAAGAACGGGCGTTATCCCGCCACCCTGGACGATCTCGACAAAGGGCAGATCCGTTATCTGCGCCAGCGCTACAAGGACCCGCTGACCAAAGACGGCAAGTGGAAGGTTCTGAATTACGGCGATATCGCGACCATGTTGAACGCAGCGGCGCCGGGCACGCCGGCCGCGGCTCTGGGTCAGGGTGGAGGCTTGACACCGGGTGGCGCGCTTATCGGCGGCGTTCCATCTCCGGCCTCAGGCAATTTCGGCTCTTCAGGCAATCTGGGTTCTTCTTTACAGCAGCTGCAGCAACAACTCGGGCAACAGCAGCAGAGTTCCCAACAACCAGGGTCGGGCTTTGGATTCTCAAGCAATACCGGTCAGGGCTTCGGTTCGCAAAGCAATCCCGGCAGCAGCTTGGGATCTTCCGGCGACACCGATCAGGGCAGCTCCGGATCCACCCCCGGATCCGACCAATCCAGCAGCAATCCCGGCTCGAGTTTCGGCAACAGTACGGGGAGCGGTTTTGGTAGCAGCCAGCCGGGAGCCGGCAATCAGCCGGGCTCGCCGTTTGGGCAAAACACGGCCGGAGGCAATCAGCAGTTTGGCGGCGGCGCGATTGTAGGTGTTGCCAGCTTGAGTAAAGAAAAGACTATCCGCATTTACAACAAGAAGAAGACCTACAACGAGTGGGTGTTCATCTACAACCCGATGATGGATGTGGCCAACGTCTTGTTGCGCGGCCCCTACCAGCCGACGACCATCGGCGGCGCGCAGATCGGAACGCCTGCCAGTCAGATGAATGGCCAGCAGCCGAATGGACAGCCGGGCGGCTTGGGCCAGCAGTCGGGCGGTTTTGGTCAGCAGCCAGGCGGTCTTGGTCAACAGCCGGGGGGTAGCTTTGGCCAGCAACCAAACACGCCGCAATCGCTGCCGCAGGGGAACAGCTTTCCGCCTGAACAGAACCAGCAGCCGTAGGTTTGCCAAACCACACCATCATCAATAGACTCGATTCGCGGCGGGCACCGCGTTCCCGGCCTGAGCCCGTAATTCGGCAGGAGCAGCTCATCTGGAAAAAACAAGGATCACATGAAACTTGTCACCTTTCTGGACAATCAATCGCGTCAACGCATCGGAGCCGCTACTGCCGATGGCCGGATTATCGATTTGAATGCCGCCGATGATTTCTTCGTTCGCGACAAGAAGAACCGCGGCTCCCTCTCTGATTCCGTCGTTCCTTCCGATATGCGATTGCTGTTTGAGGGCGGAGACCGCAGTCTCGATGCGGCGCGCGCTACGCTCCAATACGTTACCGAGCAGCGGCCTGAGAACGGGATCAACGGTGAACCGATCTTCTACAAGCGGGAAGAGGTTCGCATCAAGGCGCCGATCATTCCGAAAAAGTTCTTTCACACCGCTGGCAATTTCCGTGAACACCATCACGAGGCCGAAAAAGCCGGCTTTTCTCATCCTGTCTTGCCATGGATCGTCTTCTTCCAGAACGTCGATGCCATCATCGGGCCAGATGAGCCAGTGATTTTTCCGCCGCATCTCACCGGAGAGCTCGATTACGAACTCGAGCTTGCGGTAGTGCTGAAGAACGCGGGCAAGCACTTCACCGCGAAACATGCTGAACAATACATCGGTGGCTATGTCATCTTCAACGACATCACGGCTCGTGACATTCAGCGCGAGGAGATGAAGTCGGGTGTCTTCAGCTTCTGCAAAGGGATTGATTCGTTCTGCCCGCTCGGTCCGCATATCGTTACCGCCGACGAAATCAAAGAGCCGCACAACCTCGCGATGGAGCTGCGCGTGAACGGTGAGGTCCGTCAACGCTCGCACAGCAGCAAGATGTCGGTGACCATTCCGGAAATCCTCGCGCACTATTCGCCGATGGGCTACAGCGCGGGTGATGTCGTGTCGACGGGCACGGTCTCCGGTGTCGCTGCGTTCAGCGCCGATCCCAAAGCCTGGTTTCTGAAGCCTGGAGATGTGATGGAATGCGAGATCGAGCAAATCGGCGTTCTGCGCAATCCTGTGATCTCGTGGGAGCAGGCATACGGCGAGAAACCACCTGCACTCGCGACCGAAACGCAGGGAGTGGTGCGATGAGCGCGTTGGCAGGAAAAGTCTGGACCAGCGAAGTCAACTCGCGGCCGGATGTCCGTCCCGATTTCGATCGCTCGCGAACCATCCGCTTTTACGATACGACCCTCCGCGACGGAGAGCAGACCGTGGGAGTGGTCTTCAGTCCGCAACAGAAGCTGGAAATTGCGAAGAAGCTCGACGAGCTCGGCGTGGGACGTATCGAAGCTGGCTTCCCGAAGGTTTCCGCTGAAGATGCGGAGGCGATTTCGCTGATCCTGCGGGCTGGGCTGAAGCAGGCTGAAGTTTGGGGGTTTTCGCGGGCGACTCGCGGCGACGTCGAAGAGCTGGTGCGTTTGCGATTGCAGGCTTCAGTCATTGAGTTGCCGGTCAGCGATCTCAAGCTCAAAGCATATGGGATTTCTCGTGAAGAGGCGCTCCGTCGCGCGACCGAGGCAATTTGTTTCGCAAGCCAGAACGGAATTCGTGTCGCGTTCTTTGGGGTCGATGGCAGCCGCGCCGATCTGGATTTCTTGCGGAAGATTTATTCGGCGGCCATTGATGCTGGAGCAAAAGAGATTGTCTTAGTCGATACCATCGGAGTCTGCACACCGGAAGCCGCTGAGTTCTTGGTGCGGTGGGCAAAGGAATGGGCAGGCAGCGATATTCCAATCCACTGGCACGGCCACAACGACTTTGGCCTGGCAACTGCTATTGCTGTCGCCGCGGTTCGAGGCGGCGCGACCTGGATACAAGGGACTATCAACGGCATGGGCGAGCGGGCCGGAAATGCCGACATCGCCGAGGTGGCGCTCGCTTTGCAATGTCTTTACGACGTGCCCGTCGAGCTTAAGCTGGAGCGCATCCGCGAAGTTTCAGAACTGGTGCGAAGAGCAGGGAAATACGAATTGGAAAGATGGAAGCCACTGATCGGCGACAATCTTTTCCTGCGCGAGAGCGGTGCGGTTGCCAGCCAGTTTCACATTCCCGAAGCAATTGAGCCCTACGCCGCCGATCTGGTAGGAGCGAAGCGCGGCATCGTTCTGGGCAAGAAAAGCGGCCTCGACAGCGTTCGCCTGAAGGCGGAAGAGCTGCGCATCGATCTGCCTGAGCAGCAACGCCCGGCGGTGTTGGAAGCGGTCAAACGCAAAGCCATCGCAGACGGCGGGCTAGTCAGCGATGAGGAATTCGGCAAGATCGTGCGGAACCTGACCGCGACGGTGCCGGGTGCCTGAAGGATGTAAGACGGTGGTTCGTTTAACCACTAGCCGCTGTTTTCAACCTTTCCAGCACTGCGCCGGCAATTAGTGGTAGTCCTACGGTCGCATCCAGCAGCACTTCGGCGAAGCGACCGCCTTCTTCGGGCGGAACAAACTTGCCCCATGACACCGCTTCGCTATAGGTGCAGCCCGACAGACCACCCCAGTTCACTGGCTCGGGACAGATGCGAACCCCGTAGTGGAAGCGCTTCAACGGGAGATCCTCGCCGCCTCGGCGATGGCGCAACTCGATGAATGGCCCGAACTGCTGCGCCCAGTTTCGCGGCACGCCGCCGCCAATGGTCAAAATTCCCAGTCGCTCCTGCTTTAGCAGCGTCTCGGCGTAGAACTCCAAATCTTCGAATGGATCGAAGTGCAACGGCGGAATATTGTTCTTGCGGCGCGCGCGATTGTGCAGCGCGACATCGAGGCCGATCTCCGAATCACTGAAGGCGGGAACGAATACCGGCACATTCTTCTCGAATGCCGACTTGAGAATTCCGCGCTCCTCGATGTGCTCGCTCAGATAGCGCCCGATCTCGCGGTTGAGCTTGTAGGAACAAAGCACCTCATTGTGGTCCCAGCTTTTTAAAATGCGGGCGACGATCGTCTCCACGAAATCAAGATTGGTCTCCGGTTCGAGCGTGTCGTAGACGCGGTTATAGCCTGCTTCGTATAACTCGGTGTCGTCCATGCGAGGGTCATACTTGAAGTGCGAGCGGCCAACCCCCTCTACCAGTCCGTGCGCCATCAGCGCGCCAGTTGAGATGATGGCACTGACCACACCGCGATCGATCAGCTCCGTGATGATCAATCCTTGTTTAGCGACAGTCATGGCGCCGGCGAGCGTCATCACGATGAAACAACCTTGGTCGCGTGCCATCGCCTCCAGAACATCGGCGCCCTCGCCGACCTGCCGGCCGGTGAAGGCCGTGCGCCCCATGCTGCGCACCAGATCGTCGATGCTGTGAGTTGCGGCAAGATCCAGCGGCTCCAGCGGTACCAATTTGTCGGAGACCGGGTCGTGCAGAACGCGATCGATGCCTTCGCCATGATTCTTGGGTTGCTCGTCGCTCAACGGATTCACCTCGTCTATCGAGAAACGCTGCGATTTAGGAGCGGAACAATCGAAGCTACAGTTTGTTGCGAGTGTCGTCAACCTGCGCGGCCAGCGCGTCGCGACAGATGTAACCCTGCATTAACAATCGCGACATGCCGAACTCCGTAGGACTACGGATGCTATGCTAGCAATGCATTTTCCATTTCAGCGGAGCGAATTGTTGCAGGAGCGGAACTTTCATATCGGTGTGGTGCAGATGTCGTGCACATCAGAGCCGGAGCAGAATCTGGAGCGCGCGATGGAACATGTTCGCACCGCTGCCGGCAAGGGCGCCGAGGTCATCTGCCTGCCAGAGCTCTTTCAAACACAGTATTTCTGCCAACGCGAAGCCGTGGCGCTGTTTGATTTGGCCGAGCCAATTCCAGGGCCGGCGACAAAACGACTCGGCGATCTCGCGCGTGATCTGAAGGTCACGATCATCGCTTCGCTGTTCGAGCGGCGTGCGCCGGGCCTTTATCACAACACTGCGGCCATCATCGACACCGGCGGCAAGCTTGCGGGCATCTATCGGAAGATGCACATCCCGGACGATCCGCTCTACTACGAGAAGTTCTACTTCGCGCCGGGCGACCTTGGCTTCAAGGCGTTCGAAACGGACTTTGCAAAGTTTGGCACGCTGGTGTGCTGGGACCAGTGGTATCCGGAGGGCGCCCGCCTGACGGCGCTGCAGGGTGCGAATGTATTGTTCTATCCCACGGCGATCGGCTGGCACCCAGACGAGAAGGCGAAGTACGGCGAGGCACAATACGACGCGTGGCAAACCATCCAGCGCGCGCACGCAATCGCCAATGGTGTATATGTTGCGGTGCCCAATCGCGTCGGCTTCGAGACCGGAAACATTCGCGGCAATGAGGCGCCGGGCAAAGGCTTGGAGTTCTGGGGTGGATCGTTCATCGCCGATCCCTTCGGTCGCGTCGTCTCTCACGCACCCCATGACAAAGAGGACGTGCTGGTAGCCGAGGTCGATCTCCACCACATCGAAGACGTGCGTCGCAACTGGCCTTTCTGGCGCGACCGTCGGGTCGATGCCTACGCGCCCATCACGCAGCGGTTCATGGTCTAGTCCATGCCGAAGAAAAGCAAGATCGATCTTTCACAGCCGCCTTCGGCACTGGGCTATCGTATGCCGGCCGAGTGGGAGCCGCATGAGGCCACCTGGATCGCCTGGCCGCATAATCGTTCGGATTGGCCGGGCAAGTTCGAAGCGATTCCTTGGATTTACGCAGAGATGGTTCGCCACCTGGCGCGAGTCGAGCGTGTGAACATCCTGGTGAACGATGAAGCGGCGGAAGCCAAAGCCCGGCAGGTGCTGGTTCGCTCGCATGTGCTGCCGGAAAAAGCCTGTGCACCGGGGAAGCCTGCCGGCAATGTCCGTTTCTTCCGCGTACCGACGAATCGTGGCTGGACGCGTGATTACGCGCCCATCTTTGTTCGTCGAGAGTCGGGCAAGGGCGGACATGAGCCAGTCGCGGCCACGGTCTGGCGTTTTAATGCCTGGGCTAAATACAGCGATTGGAAGCTCGATGCGATCGCAGGCAACGAGATCACGAGGGCTCTGAAAGTTCCAGCATGGCAGCCGGGGCTGCGACACAACGGCGAGCTGCAACGGATTGTCCTCGAAGGCGGCAGCATCGACGTCAACGGCCGCGGAACCTTGATCACAACGGAAGAGTGTCTGTTGAGCGACGTACAGCAGCGTAATCCCGGATTGTCGCGCGAGCATCTGGAAGAACTCTTCGCCGACTATCTCGGCATCGAGAAGGTCATTTGGCTGGAACGTGGCATTGTGGGCGACGATACCCACGGACATGTCGACGACATTACTCGCTTCGTTGGTCCGCGGACCGTGGTTACCGCCTATGAGCCCGATCCTGACGATCCTAATCACGAGCCGTTGCGCGAGAATTTTCGTTGGCTGAAGAAGAGCACGGATCAATCCGGCAAGCCGCTCAAGGTGGTGAAATTGCCCATGCCCAAGCCGGTTTTCTTCGAAGGACATCGGCTACCGGCTAGTTACGCAAATTTTTACATCGCCAACCAACTGGTGCTTGTGCCCGTCTTCAGCGACGCCAACGATCGGATCGCGCTGGATGTGCTGGCGGAAACGTTCCCCGAACGCGAGGTTGTCGGCATCTACTGCCGCGATTTTATCTGGGGGCTCGGAGCCTTGCATTGCATGACGCAACCGCAGCCAGCGGTGTGACGGCATCACGAGTGCCGCTTTTTCTGCATCATCATGCTCACCACGAAGTATCCGCCTGCAGCTACGCCCGCATAAAGGAATGCATTGGCGAAGACGACGGTGCCGACAATCAGCGGCAGGGCCAATCCCGCTTCAGGCGCGGGGCCAACGGCGAAGGACAATATGAATGGCGGGCA
>JASHXK010000426.1 GCA_030043575.1 Terriglobales bacterium | reverse complement strand
CGGTTTTGCGGTCTTACTGTTCGTGCTCTCCCAATTCGCGATGTCGCAGGGTCAGATTTCAAGCTCGTCTTCCACGATGAACATTCCTAAGCCGCCCGCAACCAAACAACAGCCTGTGACAGACGACTACTTCGGCGTTAAAGTCGTCGATCGTTATCGCTGGCTGGAAAACGGCGATAGTCCGGAAACACAGCACTGGGTGGACGAGCAAATGGCCTACACCCACGACCTCCTGGACAAGCTGCCCGGCCGGGAGAAGTTGCAGGATCGTCTGCAGCATTTGCTCGAGATCGGTACGCTGGGCGAAACGCAGGTCGGTGGCGACTACTACTTCCACCTTCGCCGCGATGGCAAGCAGAATCAGCCGGTTCTTTATTTCCGAAGGGGCGTCAATGGAAAAGACGAAGTGCTGGTCGATGTGAATCCGTTGTCGAAGGATGGCACGCTCGCACTCGACTGGTGGTATCCGTCGCACGACGGGAAGTACATTGCTTATGGCACGTCGGAGAGTGGCTCGGAGATGAGCACGCTGCGCGTGATCGAGACGGCGACGCGGAAGCCGTTGCCGGACACGATCGGACGTACGCGCGCCGCGAGCCTGGCGTGGAAGCCCGACAATAGCGGCTTCTATTACACGCGATATCCCAAGCCCGGAGAAGTTGCTGCCGGACAAGAGATGTACAACCGGCATGTGTTCTATCACGCGCTGGGCGGCGATCCAGCAAGAGATCCGCTGATCTTTGGCGCGGGATTGCCCGAGCAGTACTGGCCGAATGTGACGCTGTCGAATGACGGCCGCTGGCTTTGCATCATGGTGGAGCACGGATGGTCGAAGAGCGAGATCTACATCAAGGATGTCCAGAGCGACACGCCGCCGTTGCGCATCACCGAGGGCAAGGAGTTTCTTTACTCGGTGCAGGCCTACAACGGCGACCTTTATATTCTCACCAACGAAGACAGCCCGCGCTACCGGGTCTTAAAGACCCCGGCCGCTACACCCACGCGCGAGCACTGGCGGGAAATCATTCCGCAGTCGGATGCAGTGCTGACGTCGCTGAGCGTCATCGGCGGGCAGCTGTTTGCCGGCTATGAACTCAATGCGCACTCCTTGCTGAAGCGATTCGCCATCAACGGCAAGCCGCTGGGAGAGATTCCTTTGCCGACGCTCGGGACTATTTCCAGCATCGGCGGCGAGTACGACAGCAGCAGCGCGTTTTACCTGTTTTCGTCCTTTACAACACCGACAACGATCTATCGTTTCGATATCCCACAATCGAGTACTACATTGTGGGAGTCAGTGGAAAATAGCATCGATCCTGACGTCTACGACACCAAGCAGGTCTGGTACGCGTCGAAGGACGGCACGCGCATTCCTATGTTCCTGGTGATACGAAAGGGGCTGAAGCTTACGGGGCACAGTCCCACGCTGCTCACGGGATATGGCGGCTTCAATGTTAGCCTGACTCCCGAGTTCAGTAAGACACTGTTTCCATGGTTGGATCATGGCGGTATTTTCGCGGTCGCGAACCTGCGCGGCGGGGCGGAGTTCGGTGAAGATTGGCACCGGGCCGGCATGCTGGACAAGAAGCAGAACGTCTTCGACGACTTCATAGCCGCAGCAGAGTACCTATTGAAAGAGGGTTACACCGATCGCGAGCATCTGGCCATTCGCGGCGGCAGCAACGGCGGGCTGCTGGTGGGCGCGGTGATGACGCAGCGTCCGGAGCTGTTTCGCGCGGTTGTCTGCCAGGTACCACTGCTCGACATGCTGCGCTATCAGAGTTTTCAGATCGCTAAGCTGTGGATTCCCGAGTACGGCTCGTCGGATGATCCAAAACAGTTTCAGTGGCTCTATGCCTACTCGCCATATCAGCACGTGAAGGCGGGCGCGAGTTATCCTGCGGTGCTTTTCCTGACTGCCGAGAGCGATACCCGGGTCGATCCCATGCACGCCAAGAAGATGACGGCGGAATTGCAGGCAGCAAACGGCGGCCCGAATCCGATTCTGCTGCGCATCGAAACCAAGGCCGGACATGGCGCCGGCAAACCGATCTCGAAGCTGGTGGACGAGTGGACCGACATCTATTCGTTTCTCTTCTGGCAGCTGGGGATGGAGTAGAAAGCCGTTCGCCGTTATAGTGTTGCGAGCGGAATAACGCCAGCTGGAACTGTTGGAGTGAATCAAGCCCATCCCACGGCAGTCAGCGTTAGCAGCGAAGCTGTGAAGGACAGCTTCTGGGCCATCTCGCGCGCTGCTTCTGTCTATTCTTATCTCATCCTGCTTGGCGGGTTGCTGACGCTGGCGGTCACGGTTTATCTGGTGGCCATCAACTACTCGAGTCTGCCTTTCCTCGATGGATGGGCACAGATTCAAGTCGGAGCGCAGGGCGCCGATCCGCTCGCTCCGAGCTGGCTTTGGTACCAGCACAACGAACATCGGCTGATCCTGCCCAAGCTGTTTCTCGCGGCGGACCTAGAGTGGTATCAAGCGCGGCAGACGTTTCTGCTGGCCAGCATTCTTGTGATCCAAGTATTGCACTGGGTACTGCTGAGTTGGAGTATGTGGGTGCTGGGTGGCTGGCGAGGGACGCTGTGGCGGACCGGCTGTGGCCTGGCGGCGTTCTGCTTCTTTTGTCCTTCGCAATGGCAGAACTTCACTTGGGGTTTTCAGGTTTGTTTTGTATTACCGCAACTGCTGGCCACCGCTTCGTTCGTGACGCTGCTGCTTTATTGGAAGGCGCTACAAGAAGAGCCTGACAAGCAAGCATCTTTCCGCCTGATAATTGTCTCCCTGCTAGCTGCACTGGGCGCCACTTATTCACTGGCCAGCGGGAGCCTTCTGTGGCCTCTGCTGGTAGCGGCAGCTTTATACCTGCGACTGCCCCTTCGCGCTATCCTGAGCTACGCCATCACCGGGCTCATCAGCACGGCGCTTTATCTGCATCACTACGTCCGGCCGCCACATCACGCGAACCTAACAGCCTCGCTAGCCGTCCCGGTGGTCCTGCTAAAGTATTTCGCCCTCTATTTCTATAGTTCCTGGTTTCATCGCGGCACGGCTACGTGGGAGGTCGTCCTGGTTGCCTGCTTCGGCCTGATAATCATCCTGCTTACTCCCGCACTCCGCTTTGACATCATCGCGCGAGCCTTTTCTGTTCAAATGATCCTCGTCCTATTGTTCTGTGCAGGCACGGCGCTAATCACGGCGGCCGGCAGATGGAACCTGGGCGTCGAGCAGGCCCGTGCGTCCCGCTATCAGACGGTTGCGCTTCTGTTCTGGTGTTGCCTGGGATTGTTGTGGCTGGGTGCAGCATTTGCGACCAGCCGACCGCGCTACGTCTTCGCGCTTGGGCAGCTGAGCCTACTTGTAATCTTCGTTCGCGGAGCGGCGTATGTGAGCTACCCGATGAAAGAGGCGAGTGAGCGCAGCTCGGCGCAGCGGCTGGTAGCGGCCTCATTAATCACTGGAGTCTATGACCCGGACATCTTGAGCAAGAGTTATCCCGACCTGCATTTGGTCGCCACCACTGTGCCGTACATGAAAGCAAATCATCTTTCGATATTTTCGACCCGCCTGTCATCGGAGCTTGGCCAGCCCTTATCGTCGGTTTTTCCGCTGGCGGCAACAGGCGAATGTGTCGGCCACTTGAAAGGCGGCATGCCGGCTGGGCCACCCGGCGTTCCCGGTCTTGTGCTCGCTGGGTGGGCATGGGACGTGAAGCGCCGCGAGGCCCCATCGTCCATTCTGGTCACCACGGATGGCGTCATTTCCGGTCTTGGTGCGATTGGCGACTGGCAGGCCGAACCGCCCGCTGCCTATTCCAAAGTGTGGTCCGAATCCATCGGGTTCTTCGCGCTCGTGCCTGGGCCGAAACCGGGCGCCGTGGTCAACCTTTACGCAATTCTTCGCAGCAACCCGCCGTCGGCATGCTACCTGGATGGCTGGCGACAAAGTGACAGCGCTCCGCGACCGTCGTTGTGGTAGGCGATACTAATGCGAGAATTGGGCGAGCGATGAAGTTCCAGCAGCCGCGCGACAACATTGGTTTCCTCCAGGCAACACTGCGGTACCTTGGCCCGGTGGCGGTGATGGCGGTGACACTGGTTGTGTACTCGCCGGTGAAACAGCATCCGTTCATCAATCTCGATGACCAGCCCTACGTGGTGCGTAACTCCAACATCCAGCAACTGAACTGGGAGACCGTGAAATGGTCGTTCTCCACCTATCGTGCCGCTAATTGGCATCCGCTGACCTGGTTGTCGCATGCGGTGGACTACCATTTCTTTGCTCTCGACGCCGGCCGCCATCACGAAACGAATCTGCTGCTGCATGCGATCAACGCCATGCTGCTGTTCTGGTTGCTCACACAGGCGACCGGCTACGTCGGACGCAGCTTGGTTGTGGTTGCACTGTTTGCGCTGCATCCCATCAATGTCGAGTCGGTCGCCTGGATTGCCGAACGCAAGAACCTGCTGAGCATGTTCTTCCTGCTGCTCACGCTTGGCGCCTATCGCTGGTACGCGAGTAAGCCCCAGTTGGGACGGTATGTCTGGGTTGCTTTGCTATTCGCACTCGGGTTGATGTCAAAGCCACAGATCGTCACGCTGCCATTTGTGCTGCTGCTGTGGGACTACTGGCCGCTGGAGAGGCTCGCTTTTCGCCATTCGCTCTTCGCTTTTCGCCAGAGTGCCACGTCCAGCGTTTCTGGCGAAGAGCGAATAGCTGATGGCGAAAAGCAAACCTCCGCCGAAGTGCAAAGGGCACGTAACGAAAAGCGATTCCTCTGGCTGGTGCTGGAAAAGCTGCCGCTACTGGCGATGGTTGCCGCAAGCGCGATTGTTACCATTAAGGCGCAGGCTGCCTCCGGCACCACCAGCGGCGCCGTGAATACGTTTTCCTTCGCCGCGCGGGCGGGAAATGCCATCGTGGCCTACGTGCGCTATCTTGGCGATGCGCTCTGGCCGACCCGCCTGGCATTCTTTTATCCCCACGCCAGAGTTCCCCCCCCTGCGTGGCAGCTTGCGGGATCGGTAGTTTTGCTCTTGGCAATTACCTGGTGGGCAGTTTCCCGGCGCAATCAACGATATCTTGCGGTGGGCTGGCTCTGGTTTGTGGGAACGCTGATTCCGATGATCGGCATCGTCCAGGTGGGCAGCCAGGCCATGGCCGATCGCTATGCCTATCTGCCCTTCATCGGATTGTTTATCGCTTTCTCTTGGGGCATCGCAGATCTCGTCGAGCGCTGGCCCCTTTCTAAGATATGGGTTCCGGCCGGAGTAGTCGCAATCCTGATCTTGCTGAGTTTGGCTACGCGTCGTCAACTCAGCTACTGGACGGATGATCTCACATTGTGGGAGCACAGCACGGAGGTGGTTCACAACAACTGGATGGCTGAGAACATGATCGGCGAGGACCTGCTGCGTGAAGGCGATCGCGAAAGCGCCATTCCGCACTTTCGGGCTGCCGCGGCCATGGAGCCGGTGTTTGCTTTCCCTCATCTTCATATTGGAATCTATGAAGAAGAGCACCAACATCCGCGTGAGGCGCTGCAGGAGCTGCAGCAAGTCATCGATCTGACCGAACCATACGCGAAGTACACGACGGTGATTCGCAGCAACGCGCTGGTCTACATGAGCTACGCGTACAACGAGCTTGGCGATTATGCCGAGCAACAGAAGTACATGGAGTGGGCAGCGCAGCAAAAGCAGCCGTGATTGTGATCAGAGCGCAGCCACTCGCCGCTGCACCAGCATGAAATAGAGCGCCATCGCAATCAGCAGCATGCCATTGACGCTCAGAACCCTGGGCGCGGTAAACACCGGTACCAGCCATCCAGACAGCAAATTTCCCATCGGCATGCCGCCGCGAAAGGCGCAGTTGTAGACGCTCATCACGCGTCCGCGCATCTCGTTGGTGGTGATCAACTGCACCAGCGAGGTCACGGTGGCAAACACGGCCATCATCGAAGCGCCGACCACAACCAGCATCGCGTAGCTGAAAGGCAGGAATCGCGAAAGCGAGAAAGCGGCAATAGCCGCGCCCAGGCACATCAGCATGGTGATGGCGAAGCGGCCCTTGTGTCGGATATTGCCCATGCCGGCAACCATCAGAGATCCGACGATGGAGCCAATGCCCATCAGCGAAAGCAGGTTGCCGTAGGTCTCCGGACCGCGATGGAAGATGTCTTTCACGAAGACCGGAATGTAGGTTCGCATCGGCATGCTCAGCGCCGTCATGCAAAATGCCAGCACGATGAGCGCTTCCATCGAACCCATTTTGCGGACAAACTTGATCCCCGCTTTCAGACTGGTGAAGATCGACTCACTGGTGCTGGCGGGAAGGAATCGTGTCCGGATGCTCATCAGCGCGATGATCGGGGCGAGAAACGACAGCGCATTCAGACCAAAGCACCACTTCTCACCCAGCTTGGCGAGCGCCTGGCCGGCGAGCGCCGGGCCGATGGTCACTGCGAGATTGAACTGGATGGAATTCAGCGCGATGGCGTTGGGCATGTCGTCACGCTCGACCAGTGTGGGAATCAGCGCAGAATATGCTGGTCCGCCAAATGCCTGAGCAAATCCCGACACAAATGACAGGCACAGAATGTGCCAGACATGAACCAGGCCGGTGGCGACGAGAATCGTAAGGATACCTGCGCTCGTCATCTGCACGTATTGCGACGCGAGAAGTATCCTGCGGCGCTCGATGCGATCGGCCACCACCCCGCCAATCAACGTGAAAAGAAAGATAGGAATACCGCCGAGAAACTGATCGAGCGCGAGCAGAAATGCCGAGTGGCTGAGCCGGTAGATCAGCCAGCCCTGGGCCACGATCTGCATCCAGGTGCCGATGCTGGAGGTGCAGGCGCCAATCCACATCAGGCGGAAATCGCGATAATGAAATGCTTTGAATACCCTGCGAAAGGTCGACGTGTTCATGCGTCTCGG
>JASHXK010000047.1 GCA_030043575.1 Terriglobales bacterium | reverse complement strand
AGATGTGGCCAGCTTCATTAGAGAGAGGCACCCGCTCTACTACGATGACGACGGAAAGCAAGTTAGGGCAAGATTTGGGGGTCTCGCTGAAAACCTAATTTATAGGAAGGACATTGTGATTACCTTCGAGTTCGATTCGGAAGGAAGGTTGTTATCACATTCGATGAAAGTTTACCTAACATTCCTGTAAATCCCCCACAGGGCAAGCCGAATCAGCCTTTTCGATACTCCCCCGGCGGCTTACCGTACCACCTGTGAAATGCGCGCTGGAATACGCTGGGCTCCGAATATCCCAGAGCATACGCCGCTGCCGTGGCTGTGGTGGGACTTTCCAGTAGAAGATACTGCGATAGATCCTGGCGAGCTTGCTGCACCAACTCCCGGTAAGAACACGCTTCCTGTTGCAACTTTCTCTGCAAACTTCGCCGGCTAACCGACAAGTGGCGAGCGGCAGCCCCCAATCCAAATTCTCCGCTCTGCAGACTCTGCCGAATGAAGGTGAGCACCGACTGCGCAAGCGGCACCTGCTCAGGACCGTTAGGCAGTAAACGTTCTGCCTGCTCCATCGCCCGTCGATGTAACTCAGGCCGCGCAGTCTTCAACGGAAGCTCCAGGAGGCGAGCATCCAGCAGCAGCGCATTCACTGGCATACGGAACCGAACCGGAGCACGAAAGATGCGAGTGTATTCGGTCGCATCGGCAGGCCGGGCATGTTGAAACCACACTTCTCTCGGTCTCCAGGATTTGGTCGAGAAGCGATTTAGCCCTATTAAAGTTGCCATCGACATCTCGCAATCATGCCTGCACTCGGGCAACGCGCCTGATGAATAATGCCACTGGAACTGCACCGTGGCTCCGTTAGCTTCCAACTTGAAGGCGCCCACATCGGTCCAGATCGGCAAGTAGCGCTCGAGGCTGCGAAGCGCCTCGCCCAGGGTGGAACTGGTCAGGAGCGTTCTTCCAACAAGGCCGTACTCGCGATGATCGGCCCGCTCGCCTACATGCAGCCCAAACGCGGCATCCCGCGTCATCCTGGCCGCGTGTTCGGAGAGCAGCATCATGTCCGCGTAGGGGATCCTGAGTGCGGGATCGCCTACCGCGTCGCGGTCGAGCCCAACCGTGCGCAGCAGGCGGTCAGAATTGCCAGCGGGCGCCGCAAAGCGGGCAATCTTAGCCACCGAAACAGCCACAACCGTGGGAACACTGGACATGGTTTATCCGACTGTCTGGCCCTTGGACTGGCAATTGGCGCAAAAGGTCATATTTCCTCGCCCTCGGCAGTGCTAGTTTTCAATACGAACCGTCAAACCGGTGGGAAGCTTTGTCGAAAACCGGACTGTAGTCTGCCGCCTGGAGAGCTACTATAGAGGCTAGACGCCCAAGGGGGCCACATGCGTAGCACGCATCGTTTTCACCAGAAGTGGATGCTATTGGTCCTGTTATCTGCGCTGGCCGGTACCGCCGCTGCTCAATCGGTCACCAATACCGATCCTTGGACGGGCGGCTCGGGATCGGGCGCGACCGGTCTGCAACCTATGTCTGCGCCGGCGACCGACATCGGACACAACGCCGATGAGGGCCAAATGCTCCAGTTCAAGTCGCAGACCACGCTGGTGCAGGTTCCCGTCATCGTCACCGACAAGTCGGGTAACCACATTCACGGGCTGACCAAAGCCGACTTCACCATCCTGGAAAACGGCAAGGCGCAGAAGATTGCCACGCTGGAAGAGATTATTCCGGCCTCCAGCAACAACACCCTAGTAGCCGGCAATCCCGGCGGAGTCTTCTCGAACCTGACTCCCGACGAGAGTAAGCCGCGCTCGATGACTGTCCTTTTGCTGGACCAGGTGAATACGCCGTTCCTCGATCAGTCCTATGGGCGTCAGCAACTCATCAGGTATCTGGCGAATCATCTCGACTCGTCGCAACCCACGGGATTAATGGTTCTGACCAACAGGGGAGTCACGGTGCTAAGTCCCCTCGACTCCGACCCGGCAACGCTGATCACGATTTTGAAAAAGGCCACGGGCAAGGTCTCGGAGATGGAGACTTTCAGCAACGACGCCAAGGCGGTCGCCGCCGGACAAGCGCAGGCCAGCGGTCTGGGCGGAATTCGTCCCGGCGATTCGCCCGAGAACCGGATCCGCGCCTTCATGCTGGCCGCGGATGCGACGAATGCTACCAACATTCAGTCGCGGGCCATCGAAACCACGCTGCGGGGCTTGCTGTCGATCGCCCTCTCACTCACCGGCGTACCCGGCCGGAAGTCCTTGGTCTGGGTTACCGGCAGCTTCCCTTTCGATCTGGATTCCTTCGGCTCGGTTCCGGGGGATGCCAATCTGCGGGCCCTGTACGAGCGCACCCTCAACGCCCTCAATGACGCGCAGGTGTCCATGTATCCGGTGGACGCGCGCGGCCTTCTGGCCGATCCGATGTTCGCCGGCGATAGTATGAACTCGCTGTTCGGTCCCAGTGTTCCCGACGCCTTACGCCAGTCCACTCTGGTTAGCCTGAAGAATCTTGCCGCCATGACGGGTGGCGTCGCCTACTACAACACCAACGATTTAACCAGCGCGTTTGGCCGCGCCGCGCAGGATTCGTCTTCCTACTATTCGCTGACCTATTACATGGATCGCCGCAACACCAAGCCCGGCTGGAGAAAGCTGCAAGTGGAAGTCCCGCGTAAAGATGCCGAAGTGCGCGCCCGCGCCGGATACCTGGTCACGGACCTCGCGGTGAATCCGGAACGGACTCATAAAGCCGATGTGGAGTTCGCGCTGATCTCGCCGTTTGAAAGCACGGGCATCCCAATCACGGAACAATGGCAAGGGCTGTTGGCGGATGGGACCAAGAGGAAGGTCGGCTTTGTCCTGCATGTCCCCGCTACTGACGTCGTCGACGAAACCGACAAAAATCGCATCGACGTAGAGTTCGTCGCACAAGCCACTAACAATGGCGTGCCCGCGGGAACCGTCTCGCAGACGATCAAGGGATTGATTGTTCCCGACACGCTGGCCAAGCTGAAGGCGGACGGAATCATCTACAACAACGTCCTAAATCTCCCGCCAGGCGATTACCAGGTTAGGTTTGTCGTGCGCGACAACCTGAATGGAAAGATTGGCAGCGTGATCGTGCCGCTGACGGTGAATTAGACGGGTGCATTCGGAGCAAGCGCCGGCTTGCAGCGCGAGCGCGGCTACACTTCGTTGGTGGACGCGAACGAAGCCTACGGGATGCTATTGATGGGAGTCATCGACGGCAGCGCCGATCTCGCGCAACCGGTGTTTCGGCAAGACCTCGAAGATTGATCACGGCTCGGTTTTCGATTGGGAATCAGCAATTGCCTTGATGATTGCGCGCTCTATGCAGGCGCTCGCATGCTCGGAGAAGTCGGTACTGGAGCTCTCGGGGAAGCCATCTACGGCCACCATCAAGCCGATATTGCCTTCCTGTATTAAGTCCAACACAGAAAGGCCTGACGATGCGTTTCGTTCCGCAATATCAACAACCAGAGAGAGCCGACTTTCAATGAGTTTTCGTTTCGAAAGTTCCGCCTGGGTTGCATCTGGGTTTTGAGCCCGTATCCACAGTGATCTCTCTTCGTCTTTCGAGAGGGGCGCAACGTCGGCAACCTCCTTTAGATACATGCTGACGGGATCGTTGCCGTCAGATTGTCTCGTTTCCATAGAACCCACCGGTTCACACCAAGTTTTGATTCTGTGTCGTCCCTGAAGGGACTCAGATTCTTTTGCCACTCTACCCAGGACTCCGCTACGCTACGTCCTGGGCTAAGCTGTCGCCGCGCCTACGGCGCTCTGGATTTCAGGCCTCTGT
>JASHXK010000046.1 GCA_030043575.1 Terriglobales bacterium | reverse complement strand
TATTCGGCGGCGAGCCGCTGCTGGAATTCAGGCTCATCCGTTACATGGTGGAATACGCCACTCGCCGCTCGGCCGCCGATGCGCCCCAGATCAGCTGGTCGATGACCACTAACGGCACGCTCATGACCGAGCCCATGATGGCGTTTCTCGCCGAGCACAACATCAAATACCTGCTCTCCATCGACGGCAGCCGCGAGGTCCACAACCTCCATCGCAAATTGAGGAACGGCAAAGGATCGTTCGATCAGCTCGCCCAGCGTCTTCGTCTCATGAAGTCCTATCAGCCGTGGCTTGGCGCCAGGATGACTCCGACACCGGAGACCGTCAAACACCTCAGCCAGAGTGCGGACGAGCTCTGCGACCTCGGCATCAACCAGTTCATCATCGGCATGGCTTCGGAAGTGCCCTGGAGCGAAGACGACGCCGAGGCCTTCATCGAACAGATGATACAGCTGCATAAGGTCTACCTGCGCCGCACCGCAGCCGGCGAGTACATGCGCTTCACCCTCTTCGAGAAAGAAAGCTTGGACGAAGACAATTGCGACCTCACCGGCGTCTGGGGTTGCGGCGCCGGCCGGGGACGCTTTTGCCTCAACGCCCGGGGTGAGTTGTTTGGCTGCGCGCGCTTTGCGGCGATCGCAGACGGGCAGGGTGGCATGTGCCTGGGCGACATTTGGAGCGGCCCCTGCCGCGATTCGGTCAGGCAGGATCTGTGCAACACCTCGGTTTGGCGGCGGCCGGTCTGCGTGGAGTGCGAGTACCGCAACCAATGTACCGGCGGCTGTCCGGCGGTGAACTACGCGGACACCGGAAGCGTCTTCGATCCCTCGCCCAACGAGTGCCTGAGCACGCGCGTGTACGCGGAATTAAAGCAGCGCCTGGCGCGGGAGCCCGCGCGCAGGAGGAGGACCTAACGTGGAAAAGAAGGAGCTTGAGGAAATCGTGGACGCCGTCTGGCGACGTATCGAAGAGAGGGTGGCTCCGAGCGCAGTCCGTAGAGCGCGTCTGGTAGATCGCATCCCGGACGCCGAGGATCGGCTGGCGCTTTGGATGCAAATGACGCGCAGCGTTCGCTTGGCCAAAAACGTCGACTTGGGCGATTTCGCCTTGCGCTACCCGGTGACGGAGCGAGAAATCATGGCTGCGGTCAAGACCATAAGCCGTCCCGGAGCGACCCGGCGGTCGGCGAAGCGGCCCGAATACAGCGCGCGGCAGTTGACGGACTCGCTGATCAACATTTTGGGCTACAGCGTTCTTGCATCACGCGACGCGCTTGGCGACGATAAGCCGGCTGACTGTCCAAGCGAGAACAAATTCGAAAAGCCTGGCTCTTTCTGCCACGAGGATGACAGTAACAAAGGTGATTTCACATGTCGTGGAGATGAGAAAAAAGGCAGAGATTTCGTGTGTACCCCAGCTGAGTCTGGATTCTTTTGCCAGCACCCTGGACGTAGCAATAAGTTTGTTTGCGATGCCAACGATAGCGGCGACAAATTCGACTGCGGCGAGGGACGATTCCTTTGCGACGATCAGGGAGCTCCCTTCTACTGCCAGCGAAAAGAGAAAGCCGGATTCTCGTGCGCCGCGGATAAAGAAGACAAGGACAAGTTCTTTTGCAGGCCAAAGGGGCAGGCCGAATTCGAGTGCTCGGCCAAGCAGGGCTTCAGCGACAAGTGCTTCAACTACGAATGCTTCTCGCCGCCGCGGGGAACCTATGAATGCCCGCAAAAGGAGAAGGGTGCGACCTTCGATGCGGGCAAGTGCCTCAAAGACAAGAAGTACGAATGTCTCGTGCCTCCCAAGGGCAAGTATGAATGTGTGAAAAAAGAGCAGGGCGGAGGTTTCGATCCCGACAAGTGCTCCGAAGACAAGTACGAGTGTCTTGTGCCACCGAAGGGCAAGTACGAATGCGCACAAAAGGAGAAGGGCTCCGGCTTCGTACGCTAAGCCGCTCTGACCGGCTAACGTCGGCCGCGATGACAATCAGGAGTAACGCCGAGGGCACAGCCAAAGCTGTGCCCTCCTATGCAGTGGACGCTTCGGGCGGCATTACGCCGTCCCCAACCTCTTCAACACCGTCTCCCTGAACCCACGGCTCAACGTCAGCTTCGTCCCATCGCGCAGCAGAATCGCATAGTCGCCATACAGCGACGGCCGCAGCGTCTTGATGCGATCGACATTCACCAGCGTCGAGCGATGCACGCGCAGGAACTGCCGATGTCCCAGCCGCGTCTCCAGCGACGTAATCGTCTCGCGCAGGATATGCGTATTGGCGCCGACATGCAGGCAAACGTAATTGCCCGCCGACTCAGCCCAGTCAATCTCGCCCGGTTTGAGACACACAATCTCGCCGTCGGCTTTAATCACGATGCGCTGCGGAGCATTCTGCCGCGAGTCAAGATCGCCCAGCAGGGCCAGCACGCGCCGCTGGAACATCGCCTCCGACGGGTGCTGCAGCTGTTTGCGCGCGTGGTCCAGCGCCTCCGTCAGGCGATCCTTCCCTACCGGCTTCAGCAGGTAATCGAGCGCATGCACTTCGAACGCCTTCATCGCATAGCGATCGTAGG
>JASHXK010000425.1 GCA_030043575.1 Terriglobales bacterium | reverse complement strand
GGGCCCGACGGCGACGGCCGCTTCCATCCGACGGCGATCAGCCAACTCAAGGAAGCGGGCGAGTGGTTGAAGGTGAATGGCGCCGGCATTTATGCTACGCGCGCCCGGAAAGGCGATCTCTGGTCCGAAGGGACCGACATCCGGTTCACCCGCACCAAGGACCAGCGCACGGTGTACGCTTTCGTCTTGAAGTGGCCCGGCGAGAAACTGCTGCTCCGCTCCGTGCGGCCGGCGCAGGGCTCCTCCATTCGCATGCTGGGAGTGGACACGCCGCTCGCCTGGACGCTGCGGGGTTCCGGAGTGGAGATCCAGTTGACGCCCGGATTGCAGGATGAGTCGCGGCGTCCCTGCCGGTTTGCCTGGGGCTTCCAGATCCGGACGGAGGCCGCTTGACAGCCGGCGCCGGCCGCCGAACGGAACATGGGGCCGCAACCTCAGTCTCCAGTGCCCGATGGGTGATGATCGGGCTGGTGTTCCTGGCTACGGTAATCAACCAATCAACTATCTGTACCGCCAGAGTCTATCGGTTGCGGCGCTGGTCATCATCGAGCAGTTTCACCTCAGCAACGTCGCCTACTCGCGCATCATTTTTGCGTTCATGCTGGCGTACACGGTGACCAACGGCATCTCGGGTCCGATGATCGACCGGCTCGGCGCCAAGCTGGGCTATGCCGTTTGCATCGCCTGGTGGAGCATCGCGGCGATGCTGCATTCGCTGGCGCGCGGCGCATTCAGTTTCGGGGCGTATCGCTTCTTATTGGGGATGGGGGAAGCAGGCAACTGGCCGGCCGCCGTCAAGGTAGTGGCGGAGTGGTTTCCCGCCAAAGAACGCGCGCTGGCCTCCGGCATCTTCAATTGCGGGTCGGCCATAGGGGCAGTAGTTGCGCCCCCGGTGGTCGCCTGGATCATCCTGAAATCCGGATGGGAGAGCACCTTCCTGATCGTCGGTGCGGCCGGCCTGGTCTGGCTGCTCCTCTACCACACCTCGGCGAATGCCCGAACGGCCGCCGCCACCGAGCCGGCTCCTTGTGGGGCCTGTTGCGCAACCGGTGGGTCGGCCAGTTCACTGCATCCAAAATCTTCAGCGACCCTGTCTGGTACTTCTATATTTTCTGGTTTCCGCAGTACCTGAAGAGTACGCGCGACTTCGATACCGCGGCCATCGGCAAGTTCGCCTGGATCCCGTTTTTTACTGCCGGCGCCGGCAATCTGCTGGGCGGCTCCTGCTCGGCCGCCATGCTCCAGCATGGGATGGGCGTAACGCGGGCGCGCAAATTGTCGGTCATGCTGTTTGCCGCGCTCATGACTTCGGCGATTCCCGCGGTGCTCGTTGCCAACGTGTCTGTGTCCATCGGCCTGATCTCCACTGCCACGCTCGGCTACACGGGCGCGCTTGCCAATATGCTGGCCATGCCGACGGACCGATTCCCCGGCAACTCCGTTGGTTCGGTGTGGGGCATCGCGAACATGGGGCCGGTTTCGGTGGTATGGTATTCAGTCTGGCGACCGGCTGGGTGGTGGACCACTATTCTTATGTGCTGGTGTTCATCGGCTTGGGATTCTGCCGTTGATTTCGGCCGCGATGGTCTGGACCCTGCCGGAAGCGAGTAAGGCATCATGACAGCCCTGTTGCAGTTAATCGCGGCAAGGAATCCTGCGCCAAGGAATCCCTTGACGATTCCGGCGCGGTCGACTACACTGACATTGTAGATTGTTCTATCTGCTCGGATCCGAGCCGCTCCGGGGGAATCTCTTTATCGTTCACAACCATGTCCAAAAACCCCACTTTAGCAGGGCACTTCTACACTATCGACAGCTTGGCGGAGCGCGCATACCAAGCGATACGGGACAGAATTCTCCGCGGTTATCATCCGCTCGGGGCAGCCTTCTCCCGCCGCCAGCTCGCCAAAGAACTTCACATGAGCTTTCTGCCTATCTCTCAGGCTCTGCAGCACCTCGAGATAGACGGCCTGGTGGAGAGCAAGCCTCGCGTGGGTACCAGGGTGCGCGTGCCTACCCGCGAGGATGTCCTGGAACGCTATGGTTTGCGCGAAGCCCTCGAAACCCAGGCAGCCCGCCTGTGCGCGGAGCATGCTGATCAGGCTAGCAGGCAGGAGCTCGTGAAGATGGGCTATCACCTGGATCAACTCTATGCTTCCATCGCCGGCAGTGACGAAGACTTCGTGTATTCGGTCCACACCTACCATATGAGGTTTCATTTGCGCGTGGCGGAAATCGGAGGCAATTCGCTGCTCCGCGGCGCCATAGAGCGCGAACAGGTCCTTGTATTCAACTGGCTGTTCGATACGGCGGCACAACAACGCACCCTTCCTCCGCATTTCCACTCAGAACTGGCGGAGGCGCTCACCGGATCCACCGTCGACGCGGCGGATGCGGCCATGCGGGTCCACATTCGACATGGTATGGACCGGATTCTCGATGCCATGCAGACCTCTCGCTCCGAGAATGGCTGGAGAGTGTTGCGCAAGTCGGCCATCCGCGACGTTCCTCATGGCAAATCGCGCCAGGTTACCGGCGTGAAATAAGACTCGTGCTCGCATCCCGCCGTTCGCTCGCTAGATTCCCGAAGCGATCCCT
Organism: Terriglobales bacterium; assembly: GCA_030043575.1. Classification (GTDB taxonomy): domain Bacteria; phylum Acidobacteriota; class Terriglobia; order Terriglobales; family Acidobacteriaceae; genus Bog-257. The sequence goes on along the minus strand of JASHXK010000425.1, from coordinate 7,761 downwards.
GTCCCCTGGTGATAAAACAGCCTGGCACGCCAGATCTGCCGCAAACTCCCAACTCCTGACAACATTTTGAAATCAAGATACGAATTGAGATATCAGGAATTTGATGGAATCGATGGGGACTGCAAAGATCGATGCCACAGGCCTCTCGAGGCCTCTCTTTCTGTGCAACTCTGCTCCATCCAAGCGGCCTTGCTGTTGCTGGCCGAGCTAGAAAGCCTGATAAAGGCCGATGTCGGCGGTGCGTTCAAGCCCGATATTGTCGACGCACTTGCGACGGTCCAGCGATATGATCGGGCGGCCTAGGCCAGGGCGAAGGTGGTGCTGCGGAAATATCGTGTCCCACTGCGTGATTTGCAGACGGAGAACAAGAAGGCGATTGCCAATGGTGACGGCGAGGACTCGCCACAGCCGTTGCAGTTCGCTGGCGACACGCTACCCGAATGCCCAGCGCCAAAGATAGTTGTGCCCGAGGGTTTCAAGTTGGATCAAGATGGCACCTCGAATTGAAGTCCCATCGCGACATGTTCGGCACCGTGACGGTTATGTGATGGCATCGCAGTCCAGGGACGCTGCGATTTCCGTCCTACCACCGCGTCTCGCAAGTAGACCACAGGCTTACTCGTATCGCGAGGCAAATGCGGAAGGTCGATCATCGCCAGCCCTTGCACGGTTGTCACCCATAATCGGCCGTCCCGAGTGATGGTCATATGCGGCCCCATGCCGGCATCGGTGCACTCGGTCGATTGCATGCCATCGGCCCGAGTGAAGACAGTATAATCAACTGGTGTCCCCCGGTCCGGTTCCCATTGCTCGATGCGTACGATGCCATCCTTTTCCGCCAGCCAAAGCTCATTGGACGCGGCGATCATGGTGGTCGGATAACCGAGAGGCGGTAAAGCCACCGGTGCTTTGCCTCCCCCGAAGCGGGTCACCGCGCCCTTAGATTGGATGTAAAGATCCCCCCGATACTCGCCGAGTATCACCGGAAACTGAAGGCTGATTGCCAGGGAAAAGCGATCACCCGCCAGCTTGTTTACACCCGTGACAGTCGAGGCCCAGAAGTCTCCCGCGCTGTCTTTGAAAATGAAGGGGACATTGATGTCGGCCAGACCGTCAGCGGTCGTGTAAGTCCGCAATTGACCGTCGCGCCACCGCGCAAGTCCTCGCGGAGTAGTGATCCATAGGGAGCCGTCGTGGGTGTTGAGAATGCCGGGGACCGTACCGCTTGGCAAAGCAGGAACGTTCAAGAACGAGGTCAACACTCCGTCGTGCAAACGAAAGACGCCGGCGCCAAACGTTCCAACTAGCAGATCGCCGTTGTCGTCTTCAGCTAACGAAAACGCGCAGTCCGCGCGATGGTCTTTGTCGATTAGCGGCCGAAAGCGGTGTCCATCGAACCAGGCAATGCCCCCGCAATCGGTGGCCACCCAAAGCTTGCCGGATCGTGTGGCCAAAGCCGCCATCACCACATGGCTGCGCAATCCGTCGGCAGTGGTGAACATGTGCACGGGGCCATCCTGGATGTGGATCAGCCCGTCGCCATTGGTGCCGATCCACAAACCGCCATCGCGATCGGCTAATAGCGCACGGCATTTCACATCCGTTACGACAGCTTCGAATGCGCTTCCGCGAGCACGAAACACGCCGCCGTCCGCGGAGATCCAGTAGTTCCCGGCGGTGTCTGGGTAGGTTTGATAGGCGGCCTTTCCTCTGCCGCCGATGTTGGTGACGGACCCGCCGAACTGACGAAATAAGCCTTGGGCTGTAGCGAACCACAAAGCACCCTGTCGATCTGGAAATACTTGAAATACTTGAAATACTTGATCGGGCATGATTCCCAGTTGCCGGGCAACCTCGGGATGGTCGATGATGCGGGCGCCATCCCACTCCACATAGCCCTTGGAATCGGGCATGAGGATGTGCCCGTCGGGCCCTTCGTCCATGCGACTTCCCTGGAATTGGTTGATAACCGGCGAGAAATCTGAGCCGCCGTTCCATCGGTAGAGTCCCCGCCTCGTGCTTGCCCATAAGGTGCCGTCGCGTCCGAAGCGAACCTTCCAGACCGAGTCGTCCGTGCCCTGGCCAAGGTGATAAACAGTAACGTGTGGATCGCCAGGCTGCTCAAGAAACCGCGGCGAGACGCGGAATACTCCCGTCCATGTGGCGAGCCAGAGATCGCCGACCGGACCTTCCGCCATGGACTCGACCTCGGGGAACAGTTTGGATCCCTGGGTGAAATGTTCGCCGTCGAAGCGCGTCAGACCCTCGCTGGTGGCGATCCAAAGGAAGCCATCCCTAGTCTGCAAGATGTCGTTGATCACATTCGACGCGAGCCCGTCTTCCGTTGTAAAAGTGGTTTGGCGGTAGCGGCTTGCCGGCGATTGCGGGTCAAGGGCGAGAGCGCAGCGGGTGGTAGCCGCGAGGAGCGCCAGGCCGACCACTAGTGTCAGTTGGCGTCGCACATGCATTCCAGCGAACCCGGCATGAACATATCGTCCGCTCCGCCACCGCTTTCAATTGCGGCGACCTACCATCAGGCTTCGAATTCTCCAATCCATCCCTCGCCGCGAGACGTGGCCCATTTGCGCAGGGACCCGAACGGCCGAGCTTCCCCGGCTTTTCGTTGCGAACTGCGGCGCAGTCGCAACATGGACCTCTCCGCAAGCCCCGCTTCACAATCGAGGTGCGCCCTCACCAGTTTCGCGCGTTCGCGAGCCGCGAGGCAACTCCCCGATGTCCACTGGGATTCTCTGTTCGAGCATCCGGAGTCAATCCAAACCAGTCTTCGCTGGCCCACATGCCGAACCGCATTTCGAAAATCGAGCCAACGAAACTGCTGGGTTCTGCAACGATAATGCCAGTCTTCGCAACAGTTGCCCAATTGACGCACGGAAGGGACCTTCGCAAGCTGCACTACAGCGGCTTGCCGAATCAGCTTGACGAAAATTCGTAACTGACGAGCCATCGATCGGATAGAACAACTCCAAACGCTGGAAAACAAATGCCAATGCGAGTTGTTGAGCTGGAACTGCGAGTGCCGAATTGAACGGCGATGCACTCTCCATCCATCGATGATGAAAAACATCGCCACGAACGAACTATAACCCACAAGTTCTTGGAGTCGCCGAGTGAGGCCTCGTTCCACTCCGTATTTAGCATGTTTACTCCTCAGCTGACTTCTTTTTTTCTGGCGCGCGGCTGCCCGCTTCCACTATCCGAAGACCTCGCCCAGGACGTCATGTTGACCGTCTACCTCAAAGCGGACCAGCTCCGAGATCGAGGTCTGTTTCGTGCGTGGCTGTTTAAGATCGCGCGAAGCGCTTTGTGCCGCCATTATGGAAAGCGATCGCGCGAAGTGGAAACAATCGGCCTGGACAATTTGGCCGACCGGCTACTCGCCTCGGCTCAAATCTCAACGACAATGCCACCGTTTGAGTTTCTCGATTGGATCGAGTTCCTCGATGAGCACGAACAGGAGACGCTACGCCTCCGGTTCATCGAGGAGTGGGAGTATCACGAGATCGCAGCTGCCCAACAGATTCCGATCGGCACCGTTCAGTGGCGTGTCTTCAACGCAAAGAGAAAACTGGCGCCACGCCTAAAACGGCGCCAAGCGACCAGCCGGCCGGCGGCTTAATGGATCTCCGTTACCTCACATTTCTTGGCAATGGCCAAGGTTGCGAGTCGACGAGACCATTAGGAGCGAAGATCAGTTTTGTTGTTCACAAATTGCTCGATTCCGAGATCGGACAGCTCCTTGCCTCAGTCCGAATCGCTTGATGCCGAAGGGCAGCACGCGCTACCAACCGAGGGCATTGATGAAAACCACCCGGCCTCCAATTGGCGAGTTTCCCGTTCTCGATGTCGCGGATGTAGACTGAGGTTGAATAGGAATGCGTGATCCTCGAGGCGACCAGAATTGCCGTTGGTTTCGCAGTTTGACCTTATGTGCTCTAGCGGCTTTCCCAGTTGCAAAGCCCATGACTGCGCGCCCGCGGTCCGGGATGTTGAGATTCGCTACGCCGCGGAGGAGTTTCGCTTGCGGTTCCGCGATGGCGGAATCGGAATTGACGGCAAATGCTCGACGAAGGCGCAATCGCGCGGGGCAGTGGGGTTCTGGCCGGAATCCGCGAACGCGCAAAGCTTGCCGACGTTCACTTGGAAATATGGAGCGAAACCGGTGCTGGCACCGAGGTTCAGGTTGCGGCACCGGCTTCGGTCGCGTACTCAAGACCTCGTGCAGCGCGAGCGTGTGGATTGTTCAGCGGAAAGTCGAGGGTTTAGTCGTGAGTAGTATGCAGAAAATTCGGATTTTGGCGGTTGATGATCATGCCCTCTTGCGCAAGGGCATAGCCGCACTGATTAACGCCGAGCCCGACATGGAATTGGTCGCTGAGGCGTCCAACGGCGAAGAAGCAATCTCTGAGTTCAGGAAGCATCGGCCGGATGTCACCCTGATGGATCTGCATCTGCCAACGATGAGCGGCATCGAGTGCATCACGGCCATTCGCAGCTACTCTCCTAAGGCACGCATCGTCGTTCTTACAACTTATCCTGGCGATGTGCATGTGCTTCGGGCGCTTAAGGCGGGCGCGATGGGATACCAGCTAAAGAGTCAGGTCAATGCGGACTTGCCGGGGGTCATCCGCGCCATTCACGCTGGCCAAAAGCGCATTTCACCTGAGATAGCGAACGAGCTCGCTGAACATTCTGCCGAGGATAACCTTTCTCCGCGCGAGATGGAAGTTCTTCGATTGGTTGCGGCCGGAAATGCAAACAAAGAAATAGCAAGCACACTCGTTATCGCCGAAGACACGGTAAAATGCCACGTGACGAATATCCTCGTAAAACTTCATGCGAAAGACCGAACTCACGCTGTCACTATCGCTTTGAGACGTGGAATCATCCGGATTTGACCCGAATGGATCGCGTGATCGATGTTTTGTGCCCGTGCCTCTCTTAACGACCAGCGGCCGCTGCTTCCCTGGCGTCCGATCCTCCGATTCACAAAGTTGACGGACACCCGCTTGCCTCTCGTCGATAGCGCCCTTTGTCAATACGGAGGCTTTTGATCTTGGATTCCAAGGTCGTCCGCGGCATTCCGAGTTTAGCCGCAGCCCCTTGGGGCCCCGAAACTCGGCCACGACTTTGGGCCAGAGCCACTGCTATGGCTTCTCGCTGTTGGTTCACTATGGACAGGCGCAGGGAAGGAATGGGATCTGAGTCCGCGCGTAGCCACGCATTCTGCACAACCAACGTGTCCGAATCGCTAAGAATCACTGCCCGCTCAATTAAATTCTGAAGTTCCCGAATGTTTCCCGGCCAGTCATGGGCTTCGAGACGCTGTGCTGTGCGCCTATCAATTCGTCGAATTGCTTTGGACAGCTTGGTGTTACAACGGTCGATGAAATGTCTGGCAAGGGGAAGAATATCCTCAGGCCGCTCGCGGAGGGGAGGGACGTGGATCGGAAATACATTCAGGCGATAAAAGAGGTCCAACCGAAATTGACCAGACTGAACGGCGGTCCCCAAATCGCGGTTTGTGGCGGCGATGACGCGGACATCGAACGGAATGCTTTGCGTCCCCCCCACGCGCTCAAACTCGCGTTCCTGGAGCACGCGCAATAAGGCGACCTGGGTTTCGCTTGGAATCTCGGCGACTTCGTCCAGAAAGAATGTCCCGTGGTTCGCGACTTCAAAACGCCCCGCGTGCCGTTGATTGGCGCCGGTGAATGCACCTTTCTCATAGCCGAATAGCTCCGCTGCGATGAGGGAAGGCGGAGTCGCAGCACAATTCATCCTCGTAAATGGCGCCCGCGATCTGCGCGATCTCTTGTGGATCGCTCGGGCGATCAGTTCTTTCCCAGTGCCGCTCTCGCCAGTAATCAGGACAGTGGCGTCGCTTGGAGCAACCTTCATCACTTGCGCGAGAACGCGGGAGATTGCTCCGGAAGAACCGACGATGCCCTCAAAAAGGGGTGTCGGCGGAATTTCCTCGCGAAGATCGAGCGCTTGTTCGTCGATCTCTCGAACCAATCCCGTGCCGAAAGGGCTCATTGGATCACTCGCGAGAACGTCAGGCGGGCGCCCCATTGAGGTGCGAGCGTCCATGGGATTGAGCGTACTCACAGCGACTCTCCATTTGCGCTACAGAGCAATTTCCTATTCATCGTTTACTCCTCGACATCGTTTGGAATATTCGCACAGGATTCTCGCCTGCTGCTAATTTGCGATCATCTTCGTCCAGCGCTGCTCTAATCGCCGTTGAACTTCTAGCAGACTCCTTACGGATTGATTATGGTGCCGTTTCAGGCGCCCACAAACCCCAGTCAGTTGGGCAAATTGCTAGCTATTTCAGGGGAGTGTCGGCTATGAGGCAGGTGAGAGTTGATTCTACGACTTTTCGGGGAGAACGTCCTTACCGTTTTGGTATATCAATGCGTTTTCTGCCGTAGAGCCGAGAATCTATGGACCATGCGCCAGGCCCGAGCATCGCTAAGGCGGCGCCGAGAACTGCCTCCAGTGTAGGATTCCAAGGATCCCCGGCACCGGAGAAAATGTACGAAACAGCAATCCACAGGTTGATGATGGCAGCGAGCACCCCGGCCACAGGAGTCCACAGACCGGCCAGAAGGAGTAACCCCGCAACGACTCCGATGAGCTGGATGGTGATGATCGTCGCGGCTGACGCTTCATGCACGCCCGCGACACGATAGTGGATCAGCGCGACGCATGTGAGGACGCGTAGCAACAGAAGACCGAAGCCCGGCCAACCGCTAGCGAACGTTGAGAACAGTCGTTGCAAAGTGTTACCGCATAGAGCGTAAACAATGTGGAACACAATTGGAACGCCAAAAACTGGGAAACGGTTATCCCACTTTCGGGGGATTTCCTCGGGCCTGCCAGGGCAGGCACTAAGGAATTGGACCGTCCGGATCGCCGTCGTCCCAAGCATCACCTTCTTCAAGGCTACTCGTCCTTGCGCGTCGCCAATCTCACTCCCACATCAAAGACCTCGGTTCCCTGCGCGACATCCAGATCGAGGCCAAAAACGGTGGCGATGCGGCCAAGCATCCAGTAGTAACCCACCCGGAATTTGTCAATGACTTTGAGACACCTGCCCGCATAAATTAGTGTTGCTCCTGTTCGCTTGCCGACCGCTCGGGCGGTGGGTTGATCTAGACGGCGTGGGGCTTCGCCGGTGGCCGGGGATGCGCCCGGAGAAAGCGGTCGGGATTCCGCTGGTAAGCCTGGCTGAGGACAACTTGGCGTTGGGCGATAACCTCCGTCGGCCCGGCCGTGGTGCAGGACCTCGGGAGTGAGCAGTCCGATGCCGGTGTGATGATGCTCGGCGTTGTACGGCGGGCACGCAGGGAACGCGCCGCCCGCGTCTTCCGTTGTATGATTTCCGGAGGCAACAAACTCGAACCCCAGGGGTGGAGATGGTGGAGATGAGAGTATTTAGATGCATCGACCGGAGAAGACAACACCGATTTCGTTAACCCTGGCGCCCGCGCTGCCCGCTTTGAACTGAAAACGATGAGTATGCCTGAAAAGACTGGCGTGGTGGGGGATGATTGGATGCTGGTCCACCGGCATGGCTTCCTTTACCTGGGAGCCTCTTGCAAAATTCAGCTAAACCGCAGAGATAGAACAGAAGTACAGAATTACGTTTTGAAAAGCTCGATCGGCGGCTAAGCTGGTAGTAGGCAGGAGGCATCCACCATGAAGCTGACGCTCCGCGAGCAACTCTCCCAATTC
>JASHXK010000424.1 GCA_030043575.1 Terriglobales bacterium | reverse complement strand
TGTTGATGGTGTCCAGCTCGCGGACGACCGAGAAATCGGTGGTGGCGCTGAAGCGCTTCGAGCCGATCAGCTCGGCGATTTCGGATGAGGGAACATCCTGCACATGCGACTTACCGCGATTCAGGTCCGCGACCTTCGACTCCTGCACATCGATGCCGGTGACGGTGAAGCCGGCCTTGGCGAACTCCGCCGCCAGCGGCAGCCCGACATAACCCAGTCCGACGATGCCCACCTTGGCAGTCTTGGTCTCGATTTTTTCTTTCAGTATTTCGAACGTTCCCGCGACCTTTGGTGCAGTCTGCATGCCAGGAGCCCTCAACTCAACCAACAAATGTGCATAGTCCCTATTGGAGCGTCAACTACGGCCGGCGCGTTCTCCAGAGTAGCACGGTGTCAAGGCGCCGCGAGCCGATGTTCTTGCAAACTCCCTTTGCTTGCCGGCCTTCCGTAGAACTGCCGTAGAACCTCCCGGCTGCGCTCGCCGGCGCGGCCATCCCACAGCGGCGGAATCTGTTTCTTGCGCGGAGAGCGCTTTGTGTGCTCCCACGCAGCCAGAATCGTCGTGCGCTTCGTACCCGCCAGACGATTCGTTCCCAACTCGATCGTGACTGGCCGCTCGGTGTTGTCCCGCAACGTAAGACAATCGACTCCCAGTACAGTGGTTTCTTCCTGAATGCCACCAGAGTCGGTCAGCACCAGCTTCGCATTCGCTTCGAGACTCAGGAAATCCAGATATCCCAACGGCTCGAGCAGACGAAGGCCCGCCGGCAATGAGATGTCCTGATTCGCCAGTCGCGCGCGCGTGCGCGGATGCACCGGCCACAACAACGGCAGCGTCTCGGCAATCGCGCCCAGTGCTCCCAGAATTTCGCCCAGCCCTTCCGGCTCGTCAACATTCGCGGGTCGATGCAGCGTGACCACACCATAAGACCTGCCGCGAACACCCAGCTTGTCCGCAATGTCGGAGCTGCGCGCCCGCTCCAGATGCTGCTGCAGCGAGTCAATCATCAGGTTGCCGACGAGGTGAATCCGGTCCGCAGCCACGCCTTCGCGCAAGAGATTAGTGCGGCCGCTCTCCTCCGTCACCAGAAGCAGATCGGCGATGGCGTCGGTGACGATGCGGTTGATCTCCTCCGGCATGGAGCGGTCGAAGCTGCGCAGGCCTGCCTCAGCGTGAACCACGTCGATGCCGAGCTTCTTCGCGACCATCGCAGCCGCGGCCGTGGAATTCACATCTCCGACCACGATTACCGCGGTTGGACGAAGCTGATCGAGGACCGGTTCGATGCGCCGCATGATTTCCGCAGTCTGCTGCGCATGACTTCCCGAGCCGACCTCGAGGTGATACTGCGGATCGGGAATGCCCAGATCGCGAAAGAACTGGCCCGACATGTTGTCGTCATAGTGCTGGCCAGTGTGGATCAAAATGGTTTCAAAGTGAGGATCGCCCGCCAGCGCCTTCATCAACGGCGCAATCTTCATGAAGTTGGGGCGTGCGCCGGCGACCATGGCCAGCCGGATTGGAGTTCCGGGATTCGTCACGATAGATACGCTGCGTTACCCCGGCCCATACAGATCAAAATCACCACGGAGATCACGGAGGTTTTCCAAGACAAGCTCCGCGTCCTCCGTGTCTCTGTGGTGAAAGGGATTTTCGGGAGAGCCGGTAGCTTGCGTCATTGTAACCGACCACGCCGCAAATGAATTCTGCTAGTCTGTCGCAGCGGTGCCTGACGCCAAGCCACATCTGATCATGATTGCCTACCACTTCCCGCCAGCGCCGGAGATCGGCGGGATGCGGCCGTTTCGCTTTCGCAAATACCTCCAGCGGATGGGCTATCGCTGCCACGTCGTCACCGCCTCGCCGCAGCCCAAAGACGCTGTCGATACGGTTTTCGTTCCTGACGAGTTGCGCGCCGTCTGGGACGAAGGTCCGCAGGGGCGATTGTCCTTCGAGGCTTGGCAAGAGCTGCTGATCCGCAAAACCATGTTCCCGGGGCACAGCGGTTTCATCTGGGCGCGGAATGCCGCCGCTGCGTGCCATGGGATTGTTCGTGAACATCCGAAGGAGCGATTCGTTGTCTACTCAACCTATCCGCCGATCGGCACGATCACCGCAGGGCTTCGGGTTCGTTCCAAGGAGGGGATTCCCTGGATCGCCGACTTTCGCGATCCCATCGGCGGGACGGCGCCGGAGCTACTGTCGCGGCGCGTACGGTTCTGGATTCCCCGGCTGGAGCGCCGCACCTTCCGTAATGCCAGCGTGGTCGTCGCCAATGTGGAAGCCGCCGCCGGTGTGTGGCGCAAACAGTTCCCCTGGACACAACAAAAGCTGCATGTGATCTACAACGGCTTCGATCCGGAAGACGTTCCGCACGCGCGCGAAATACTGGCTCGCACCGGCAAGATGATTGTTCATGCCGGTGCGCTATATCACGGCAGAAATCCGAATGTCGTTGTCGAGTCGCTGGCGCGATTGCGGGCAGCGGGCGCGGCTGAATCCAAGTCAGCGCAAGTTCTGCTTCTCGGCTCAACCGATGCCAAGGCGGGCTTCGATCACTCGCTCTTTGATAAGGCGCAACGCGATGGCTGGCTGGA